>CALWBC010000387.1 GCA_944375755.1 uncultured Mediterraneibacter sp.
ATTCAGCTCTCCTTCATAGCGGTATACATAGAATTCACGGCTGCCAACGGTCACGAGGCTGACATCCGGGTCTGTTTTCCGCAGATGAAGGGCAAATGCACTGGCTTTTTGACGGATCCCGCATGGATAAAGGATCCGGTTGGTCTTTAACGCCCCAACCGTATAGAATCCTTTCTGAATAAAACGGTCCATCACTTTTGCAGTAGTATACCAGCTGTCACAAAGAAAGTAGGAAATGACCGGCGCAGCGGGAAGTTCTTCCGCGATCTCCTGTACAATCTGGATCTTTGATCTTGATTTATCGTACAGGATGACTGCATAATTCAGGGTAATCCCGTTGCAGGAAAGCATAACGGAGACAACCTGATGCCCATAATCCTGACAGCCTTTTAAATGTGATTGATGAAAATACGCAGCTTCGATTGGATGAACCGCCTGTGACGAAGGCCGGGTATGTGAAGCAATCGTATCATCCACAATACAGTAAATCGGTTGTCCGGAACGCTGATGTATACTGTTTACAACGGACACCCCCCTTGTTTGAGTGAGTATGTTTTTTTGGTACTTCAATTATACATCATTCTACAGAGGGTGTCTTTCTTTTGTGCAATATTTTGGATTTGTTCATTTATAGATATATTCAAAAACTGCTACTTTTTTTGAAAAAAGTGACGGAAACATGTACCTGGGGCTGGTCGCTGCGCCAGTGGTTTGATATAATTTTAAGTAATAAAAACCAGGAGGACCCCACATGACAAATTTTTCCACACTTCTCTCCAGTTTTATAGAAGCAAAAAACATCCAGATCTACCCTCTCACACAATACTGCAATCTGGACCGTTCCACCATGTACAAATATATCAACGGCAAGCGCCTCCCTCCCCGGCAGGAGCTTGTAGAGCGAATTGCCGATTACATGCGCCTGTCTCCATCGGAACACGACGAACTTCTGACTGCATGGAAAATTGCACTGATTGGAGAAGAAGATTACTATAACCGCAAAAATGCCGAAAATTTTATTCTGAATTTTCCGGATGTTTCCAAGATAGATCCTTTGATCCTGTCCTCATTTTCCGTTTCTTCCGGAACAGAAAATCCTGATCCTCTGTCTGACTGTCAGGCGCTCTCTTCACAGACAGCGATCAATCATGCTGTCAGCCAGACGATTCTTCGAGAAGCCGAAAAAGAGGACGGTCGTCTGGCGCTCCTGCTTCAGCCGGATAACGACTATCTGTTTCACTTTCTCACCAGTCTTGGTGAATCTGAATGTACACTGAGCATTGAACAGATTTTATGTCTGAACAATTCCAGTCAGCTGGACAAGAGTTACCATTCCCTGAACCTCCTGTACATTCAAAACGTACTGCCTCTCTATATCCGTGCGCTTGATTACGATATTTACTACTATTATGACAATGTGGGATCTCATTTCTCCAGTTTTAACGGACTATCCTGCCTGATCCTGACCAGTGAATCCGCCATTGCCTGCACTTCCGATTACCGTACAGGCATTTTTTATACCCAGCCGGAAACCGTTCGGCTGCTCTGGGAATTATTCCGCGGATATAAAGAAAAATGTTCTCTTCTGTTTCATCCGGTCAGTTCCATTACCGAGGAACTGAATATGCTGCAGACTTTGGGTCAGAGTACAGAAATCAATTATGCCATCCAGCCGGAACCCTGCCTTGTCCCCTTTATCACGCCGGATCTGGTGGAAAAATATGTGCGCGCCGATCTTCCGAACCGCAAGTCCCTGATTCCAATGCTGAATCATTTTCTGTCTCTTCAAAAGAAAGCCGTTCTTTCCGATAATTTTCATGTTTACCACACACTGGAAGGGATCCGTTCTTTTCTGGAAACCGGAAAAATCTATGAAATCCCTGAAGGGCTCTGTATTCCGTTTTCCCCGGAGGACAGAACGCTTCTCATCTCACGTCTGCTGCAGAATCCGAAAAAAAATTATCAGCTTCTGCGCGGACCGCTGCAGCATCTGCCGCACAATTTTCACCTGTATGTCTCACCTTCCGGCGGCTATCTGCTGTTCACCAACCGGCTGAATCAGACGGTCTACCTCCTGTTCGAGGAACCCGGTCTGCTTGCCGCGTTTTTGGACTATCTGAATCATCTTGATATAAACTATCTGTACACTTACGAGCAAATGCAGGCTTTGATCCTGGAATTGGTCGGGAAAGGAGAAAAACAATCATGAGTACTTTTTCAAGGCTTCTCAATTCTCTTGTTCATCAAAAAGATATCGCCGTATATCCGATGACGCAGTACTGCGGGATCGACCGTACGCTCATGTATAAATACCTGAACGGCAAAGATTACCCCAGAGAGCAGGCAATTGTAGACCGCATGGCGGATTTCATGCGGCTTTCTCCATCGGAAAGTGAGGAATTGCTGACAGCATGGCAGATTGAAAAAATTGGATGGAAAGAATGGAACAGCCGTCGGAATGTAGAAGATTTTCTCCTGAACCTTCCTGATATTTCTGACTTTTCCAAAATATCCAAAACCTCAGGCGGCTCTTCGGCGAAACAGACTACCAACGCTCCCTCGGCTTCCAACAGTCTTCAGGAGCTTCAGGGCAAACACGACCGACATGCGAACGGTTCCTTTGCCCGCGCCTGCTATCCGGACTGCCGCGCGCTGCCGACGCAGACTGCGCTGAACAATGTCATCAGTCAGGTGATCATGGACGAGGTCCAGAAAGAAAACGGCCGCCTCTGTCTGATGCTTCAGCCGGATTACGATTACCTGTTCCATCTTCTCATGGGACTGGGGGAATATGAACATGAGCTTCCCATTGACCACATCCTGTGCCTTGGAAATTCCTCACAATCAGACAAAGCGGTCCAAGACCATAATCTAGTCTATCTTCAGAAAATCCTTCCTCTGTATGTCCGCGCGCTGGACTATAACGTATACTATTACTATGATGCAGTGGAATCACATTTTTCCAACCTGAACGGGCTTTCCTGCCTGATCCTGACCAGTTCCTGCGCGATCACCTGTACTTCCGATTTCCAGTCGGGGATCCTGTACGGAAAGCCGGAGATCGTCCAGATGCTCCAGAAGCACTTTGACGCCTGCCGTGAAAAATGCTCCCCTTTCTTCTCGCCGATCCACTCGATCGAAGACACCTGCGAGATGATCCTGAACTTTTTCTCTGAAAATGACGAGTATTATTCTCTGCAGCCGGAGCCCTGCATTATCCCGTTCCTGACCCCTGACCTGGTAGAGCGGATCATTCGTCCCGATCTCCCCGGACGCGCCGAACTGATCTCTTTGCTGAACGACTTTTTCAGGCGCCGGAAGGACAGTGTTTTCACCGAAAATTACCATATCTTTCACACGACTCCTGGGCTCCGCCGCTTTATGGAAACAGGGAGAAGCTATGAAATACCGGAGGATCTTTATGTTCCATTTTCCCCGGAAGACCGAAAGCTGCTGCTGTACCGGCTCAGCCCTTTTTTTCCTGAGCGGTATCATCTTCTGCGCGGTCCTCTGGAAAACCTTCCTCAGAATTTCCACCTGTGGGCAAACGCGTCCAATGGATATATGATGTTCACAAACCGAAAAAAGGAAACCGTCTATCTGCTCTTCACAGAACCTGGTCTCCTTACCTCGTTCATCGACTATCTCAAAAACCTGGAGGAAAAATACCTGTACACCGGTGAGGAATGTCACCACCTGATCGAAGAACTGCTGGAGCATGTCTGAAAATTACTTTCTGCGATGTACATCACAGTTTGTGGGAAACATGTCTGAACAGCAGCAAAAAAGCTCAGCCGGAATGGCTGCCGGCATCCGCGTCATCCGCAGAGCCCCGCCGCCATTCCGGCTGAGTTTTTCTATCATTTTTTCTTCTTTCCTTTATATGCCTGACTTTCCTTCTTCGCCGCCGCACGCTTTCTGCCATACCAGATGATCACACCGGTATAAGCTGCCGCTGCGCATACACCGATCACATAAGCGCCTGCCCATGGGATGTTGAATCCGATCTTCGCATTCATAATATAGGTAACGGTGATAAACGTATACCATGCGCCCGGGATCAACGGCATCCATACAAACTTCGCCCTTCCATTTTCAAACATCCAGACGGAGATGGCAAGGAACGCGAACAGAGACAGTGCCTGATTGGACCATGCAAAATATCTCCACAGGATATTGAATCCGTTGGCATTCATCTTCGCAAAAATCAGAATCACAGCAACCAAAACAAAGATCACTCCAGCCAGCGTCAGTCTCTTTCTGGTCGAAGTCTGGTCAATATGAAAAGCATCCGCAACCGCAAGACGCAGAGAACGCAGCGCCGTATCACCGGATGTGATCGGAAGCACGATAACGCCAAGCAGAGCAATGATACCGCCGACCGGTCCAAGGATATTCTTACATACAACACCGATCGTCGCTGTCGCCAAAGAAGCATCCGCCGCCTGCAGGCCCAGGTTGTAAACACCCATAGCTCCTGCCGCCCATACCATAGCGATAAAGCCTTCCAGAACCATCATATTATAGAACGTCATACGTCCCTGGCGCTCACTCTTCATCGTTCTGGAGATGATCGCTGTCTGTGTGGAATGGAATCCGGAAAGGATACCGCAGGCTACCGTGATAAAGAATACCGGGATAAAATGATTGGCTTCAAAATAATCGCCGTAAGAAACCAGCGCGCCGTTCCAGTTATCCCACAGTTCGATCAACGGATATCCATGAACAAACAGACCGATGAAAACACCAACTGCAGAAAACAGCAGGATAGCTCCAAATACAGGATAAATCCGGCCGATGATCTTATCAATCGGGAATACCGTAGCCACCAGATAATACACAAAGATCACACCGTAGATCACCCAGGTGGAAACAGAAGTTGCCTTGCCGTCAAAGCCGAACACCTGTGTCGCCGCAATGTCGCCCGGTGTATAGATAAACACCGCTCCTACCAGGAGAAGCAGAAGGCTGCAGAAAATCTGGTAAAAAGTATAGACGCCTTTGTTGCTGTACCTGCGGATCATATCCGGCATCTGTGTTCCGCCATCACGCAGGCAGATCATTCCGGAAAAATAGTCATGCATGGCGCCGCCGATGATGTTTCCGATTGGAATCGTAATAAAGGCAATCGGTCCAAACAGAATTCCCTGGATCGGTCCAAGGATCGGTCCGGTTCCGGCAATATTCAGCAGGTTGATCAGACTGTTCTTCCATTCCCTCATCGGCACATAATCCACACCGTCCTGCTTCGTATAAGCCGGCGTCTTTCTGTCGTCCGGTTTGAATACATGCTCACAGAATCTTCCATACAGCATCGCGCCGACAAGCAGAATCACAAGTCCAACAATAAAAGTGATCATAACAAATCTCCCCCTCTTCCAAATGATATTTCATTATAACACTGCCGCGTTAAATTGTAAATATTTCTTATTTTTACTATTTCTACAATTATTTTTATTGTTTTATGTGTAAAACGTAGAATTTTTTCTTTTTTATTCTCTGGGTATACAATTTTTCAAAGCATATCTCTTCTTTTTCCGTCAAATAGAAAGCCCTGCCCGGTCTCTTTCCTTTCATAGAACAGAAAGTCAAAAACCCCGCAGCAAGTTACGGGGCATCAAACTTGTAGCGCAGCAGAGCTGCGGGGTATTTGACCCTCGCGGCAGTCACCAAATGGACATGCAAGCATGTCCGCTTGGCTCGTTGCCCGCGGGAATAAAAACCGGAGTACCGCATTTTCCTGAGAAAACACGACACTCCGGTCTTATATTTCATTCTTCTTCGTTATCAGCAGATTTCCGCTCCTGCCGGCATTTCTTTCTCCGGTGTCATCAGACTTAAATTTCCGTCTGCATCTTCCGCACAGAGCAGCATACCTTCTGACAGCACGCCAGCCAGCTTCGCCGGCTTCAGGTTCACCAGAACCATAACCTTCTTTCCTACCATCTCTTCCGCTGTATACTGTGACTTGATGCCGGAAACGATCTGTTTTACCTGGCTTCCGATTTTTACCTGAGAGCAGAGCAGCTTTTTGGATTTCTTCACTTCCTCACAGGCGATGATCTCACCTACCTGGAACTGCATCTTCATGAAATCATCGAAGGTGATCTCTTCCTTCGGTTCGATGTCGATTACCTGCTCCTCTTTGTCCTGATCCTCTGCTTTTTCATCCGCTCCCGCTTCTTTGGAAGCGGCGGCTTTCTGCTCCGCCTGGATCACTTCTACCTTTTCCATCACTTCTTTCACATCCAGTCTCTGGAACAGGATTTCCGGTTTCTCTGTTACCTTGTTTCCGGATGGATACATGCCAAAGGTTCCCAGCTCCTCATAGGAACGCTTCTCCGCGTAAAGCTGAGCCAGGATCTTCTCTGTGGTCTCCGGCATATAGGATTCCAGCAGGCATGCGCCGATGGAGATACTCTCAACCAGGTTATAGAGAACCGTAGCCAGACGATCTTTCTTCGCTTCGTCCTTCGCCAGCGCCCACGGCATCGTCTCATCAATATATTTGTTGCAGCGCTTAAACAGATTGAAAATCTCCGTGATCGCATCCGCAACTCTCAGATCTTCCATCTTCGCAGCCACTTTATCCACCGTTCCGGTCACAACCGCCTTCAGATCCGCGTCTACCTCTTCCTCGACGCCCGTATTGGTCACAACTCCGTCAAAATACTTATTGCTCATGGAAATGGTACGGTTTACAAGATTTCCCAGCGTATTTGCCAGATCAGAATTCATACGCTCCACCATCAGTTCCCAGGTGATGACGCCGTCATTCTCAAACGGCATCTCATGGAGCACGAAATAGCGCACCGCGTCCACGCCGAACAGACTCACCAGATCGTCCGCATAGATCACATTTCCCTTGGACTTACTCATCTTGCCGTCGCCCTGCAGCAGCCACGGATGGCCAAACACCTGCTTCGGCAGAGGAAGATCCAGCGCCATCAGGAATATCGGCCAGTAAATGGTATGGAAACGGATGATATCTTTTCCGATCAGATGCAGATCTGCCGGCCACATGGTCCGGAACTGCTCTGTGCTCTCTCCGTCGCAGTCATAGCCGATACCGGTAATGTAGTTGGTCAGAGCATCCAGCCATACATACGTCACATGCTTTGGATCAAAGCTTACCGGGATTCCCCATTTGAAGGAAGTTCTGGACACGCACAGATCCTGCAGTCCCGGAAGCAGGAAGTTATTCATCATCTCATTTTTCCTGGAAACCGGCTGGATAAATTCCGGATGTGTATTGATATGGTCAATCAGTCGCTGGGCATATTTGCTCATTTTAAAGAAATAAGCCTCTTCCTTCGCCGGCGTCACCGGACGTCCGCAGTCCGGACATTTGCCGTCCACCAACTGGGATTCCGTGAAAAAGGACTCACACGGAGTACAGTAAAGTCCCTCATAATATCCTTTGTAAATATCTCCCTGATCGTACAGCTTTTTAAAGATCTTCTGTACCTGCTTCTCATGATAATCGTCCGTGGTACGGATAAATTTGTCGTAAGAAGTATTCATCAGATCCCAGATCCGGCGAATCTCACTGGAAACGTTGTCCACAAATTCCTTCGGAGTAATTCCCGCTTCCTGAGCTTTCAGCTCAATCTTCTGTCCATGCTCGTCCGTTCCTGTCTGGAAGAACACATCGTATCCCTGCTGACGTTTAAAACGCGCGATACTGTCCGCCAGCACTGCCTCATAAGTATTTCCGATATGCGGCTTGCCGGAAGTATAGGCAATCGCCGTCGTAATGTAATATTTTGGTCTGATTTTCTCCATGTTTTTCTTTTCCTTTCCTATAAATACGAAAGAATCCTGCTTTGCAGGATTCTCCGCCTGCGTCGGGTCGCACAAGCGGCATCTTCCACTCCGCCGCAGTGCGATCCCCGCGGAACGTTTTTATTTCATAGGAAAGCAATTTCCTGTGAAATAAAAAAGCTGCCTTCTCATATGAGAAGACAGGCGCTCACCCGTGTTACCACTTCTTTTCGTCTCCGCCTCACGGCGAAAACCTCTGCGGGTACAAAATACCCTTCCGCTGTAACAGGCGGAACCTGTCGCAGCCTTGCCGTTTCCGGTTCGGTGCGCCTCTCAGGAGCCATGTTCCATAAAGCTTTGCTCATCCCTCTCAGCCTGCCGTCTGATTTTCAGACAACTTACGGGAATTCTCTGTAGAGCGTCCACGATATGTACTCTCTCCATCCTCGTGTTTACCATAATATAAAATAATGCTAACACATCCCAAAGTTTTTGTAAAGCCTTTTGTGTTTCGTGACAGTGTATGATAAAATAATGAAATGAGATTACCCGAAAGAAGGCACATACCATGAAACTGAAAAACCTTGGAATTTTTACCCTGACTGTACTGCTTTATATTGCTTTCATGACCATCACCGGCATTGGCTGTCCGATCCGGTGGTTCACAGGGATTTCCTGCCCCGGCTGTGGGATGAGCCGTGCTTTCATATCTTTGCTCCACTTGGATTTCGCAGCCGCTTTCCGGTATCATCCTATGATCTATCCGCTGCTGATCTTTATCCCCTACTATTTTCTCGGAAGTGAAAAGACTCCCCGGCGCAGAAAGTTGAAGAAGTTTTTTCTGGCGGTTGTGATAATTATGTTTTTTTTCGTATGGATTTTCCGAATTTTTCATGAAGATTCTGTCGTCCGTATTGACCCGGCAAACGGCGTCATGATAAAATACCTGAAAAGGGGGATTTTAAGATGTACGTAAAAGATGACCGAAATTTTATTACCTTTCTGATCCTGAATTTTATTACCTGCGGGATTTATGGAATCTATTTCTGGTATATGTATGTGGAGGATATCAACACAGTATTTTATGGTGACGGCGAGGACAGCCCGAACTATATCCTGGTACTGATTCTTTCCATCATCACCTGTGGAATCTATAGTTTCTACTGGTACTACAAACAGGCAAACCGTATTTATCGCGGAGCTTATGACCGCTACGGTGTGCCGGTCAATGAAACCGGAACCGGCATTCTCCTCTGGATGATCCTCGGCACCCTGGTCTGCGGTCTTGGAATTTTTGTCGCCCAGTATTTTATGATCAACAATCTGAACAAAGTGGCATACGCCTATAATTATCAGCAGCAAAACCGCTTCACCAACGGAGGTCCGGACTATTATTGATCCACCGGGCAGCATTTGACAAAAGGTCTGAAATCTGCGGAAACATTGAGCGGGTGCTCAAAAGTTTTGAAACCAACAAAACTTCTGAGTACCCGCTTTTATACGTATTGTTCACTTTTCGTAATCGTTCAAACACACTCTGGCAGAACAGTTGCTATTTTTCAATTCCATCCCTCGCCGCAAGGCCCCGGTCAAAGGGATGCCGGATTTTTTTCAGCTCTGATACATAATCCGCGCACGCAGTCAGTTCTTCTCCCGGATCCTGACCGGTCAGGATCACCTCCAGATGTTCCGGCTTTTCCCTGAGCCAGCGGATCAGCAGCTCTTCATCAAACAGCCCCGCCCGGATCGTATAAATAATCTCGTCAAGAAACAGCACGTCATAATTTTCTTCCTGCGCTTTCTTCACAACTTCCCGGAATTTTTCTTCGTAAAAATGTTTTCTGTCTTCCTTTTCCTGATCCGTCATCTGAAAAGAGAACTTTTCCTGCTTCAATCCCGGCACAAATGTGATTCCCGGAATCTTCTCCATGGCCTTTCGTTCGCTGGTGCTGTTATCCTTCATAAACTGATAGATCAGGACCCGGTAGCCATATCCGGCTGCTCTGACACAGAGTCCCATACCGCAGGTAGTCTTTCCTTTTCCGTCTCCACAGTAAATATGTACACAGCCCGTCTGTCTTTCCATGCTCTGTTTCCCTCCATCGCCGAAAAGGCGGTTTTTGATCCGCCCACGGAAACTTTCCATGGCATTCTCTAAAACCGCCTTTCCATAGATTCATATTTTTAATAATTTTCCACTTTTCTCTCAAAGTATGCTCTCGGATGTGCACAAACCGGGCATACTTCCGGAGCTTCTTCTCCTTCATAAACAAAACCACAGTTGCGGCATTTCCATCCCAGAGGAGCATCGCCCTTGAAGGTCTTGTCTGCGCGATAGGACTCCAGCAGCTTGCGGTAACGTCTCTCATGTGCTGCCTCCACGCGGGCAACGCCTTCAAATTTGTTTGCCAGCTCCGGGAAGCCTTCTTCTCTTGCTTCTCTTGCCATTCTTGCATACATATCAGTCCACTCGAAGTTTTCACCGGCTGCTGCGTCTTCCAGGTTTTCCTCCACATTTCCGATGCCGTGGATTTCCTTGAACCACATTTTTGCATGCTCTTTTTCCTGATCTGCAGTCTCCAGATACAATGCTGCCAGCTGCTCATAGCCGGCTTTCTTTGCCTGTGACGCATAATAAGTATATTTGTTTCTTGCCTCAGACTCGCCTGCGAATGCTGCGAGAAGGTTCTGTTCTGTCTTTGTTCCTGCGTATTTGTTTGCCATTTTTCTTTCCCCCATTTTTTCTGTATTTTTATATCTGCGAAAACGGAATGGCTTCGTTCTCTGGTAAACCATTCCGTTTTCAATGTTCTTATCTGTAACTATATTCGTTTGTCTGCAACTATTTGTAACAATTCAGATGATGAACTGTTGCAACGGTTTCGATTTCTTCGCTGTCACACCTTGTCAGATTAGCCGAAATATCTCTCCAGTAAGCCCTTGAATGCTTTTCCGTGACGAGCCTCATCTCTTGCCATCTCATGAACGGTATCATGGATTGCATCCAGATTTGCTTCTTTTGCACGTTTTGCCAGATCTACTTTACCAGCAGTAGCGCCGTTCTCAGCCTCTACACGCATTTCCAGATTCTTCTTTGTGCTGTCTGTTACAACTTCGCCCAGCAGTTCAGCAAATTTTGCTGCATGCTCTGCCTCTTCGTAAGCTGCTTTCTCATAGTACAGACCAACTTCCGGATAGCCTTCGCGGAATGCTACGCGGGACATTGCCAGGTACATACCAACCTCGGAGCACTCCCCTTCGAAGTTTGCTCTCAGGTCTGCTTTGATGTCCTCAGCTACGTCTGCTGCAACACCTACTACATGCTCTGCTGCCCAGGTCATCTCACCGCTCTGCTCAACAAATTTTGCTGCCGGTGCATGGCAAACCGGACATTCTGCCGGTGCTGCTTCTCCTTCATAAACATATCCACATACGCTGCATACAAATTTTTTCATTGCAATTCTCTCCTTTTCTTTTTATTATTTAATTAAAATTAGTAACTATTACTGTTTTCAGTAACAGGTTATCACACAGTCACAGGTTTGTCAAGTATCTTTTCAGGTTTTATGATAGTTTTGTCTGATGACAATGTTCACAGATCCCATAAAAATTCACAGAATAGCTTTCAATCACTCCGTGGAAATTCTGCTCCGCACGTTCTTTGATCTCACTGATATCTTCCATATCCATATCGAGAACCGCATGGCATTTACGGCAGATAAAATGATTGTGCGGGGATGTATCCGCATCGAAGCGGTCCGGACCATCTCCTGTTACAAGACGTTTGATCTCTCCCAGTTCTGAAAGCAGTGCCAGATTCCGATAAACCGTTCCCAGGCTGATGTTCGGGTATTCCTTCCGTATGTCTGTATAGACCATATCGGCAGTTGGGTGATCGTTTCTCTGCATCAACTGTTTCTTGATGGCTTCCCGCTGTCTGCTGTATTTAAGATTCGACATAGGTCAGTTCCCCTTTCCTGTTTAATAATAGTAACGATTACTATATTTAAATCATAATAGAAATCTGACATTCTGTCAAGTGCTTTTCAACACTTTTTTCATACAGCCGCAAAGAACATACGGCATCCCTCTGCGCTTCCGCTTTCCATCTGTAGCCCAAAAACCATTCCGCGCGAATACGTATCGAAATAATTTTCAAACTATAAATGAGCAAATCCAAAATATTGCACAAAAGAAAGACACCCTCTGTAGAATGATGTATAATTGAAGTACCAACAAACAACATACTCACTCAAACAAGGGGGTGTCCGTTGCAAACAGTAT
>CALWBC010000388.1 GCA_944375755.1 uncultured Mediterraneibacter sp.
ATGCAAGCCATTTGGCGCCATAACTATCCAAATAAAATCGGGAGCTAAACTCATTTTCAACGAACCGATTTTTCACGTGATACCACCCGCGAAGCTCGCCCCGCAAAAGTGGGTCTGACGAAATCGGCTCAACCCATAGCTCATCATATTCAGACAGAGCAGCTTTTTTGAGTGGCGAATGTAATACCGTAAGGTTCTCTGTGAAAGGAGGAGGTGCGGTATATATAGGACCAACATCTCTAAAAGAAATGGTTGTACCGTTGGACAGAAGCAGCACTTGTTCCGATGCATGGACAAGCATCCATCCATACTTCGCAGACCATACAGGCTGTCCATTCAAGACATAAAGGTGTTCAAGAGAAATCTCGAAGGTAGGTTCCAGCATCCGGATATCAGATCGGCCGAGCAGATAATCAGTGGAAACCCCATATAGATTCGCCATGTGTTCCAGAGCGTCAATAGATGGAGACTTGCGCTCGCCTTCCCATGCGCTCAGTGTGGGTTGGGAGATTTTCAGCTTTTCGATTGCCTCAGCAACCTTCATATTATTCAGTAATCGTGCTTCTTTATATCGACGGGCCATTTGTTCACCACCTTGCCTAAAAGTTAAAATTTACTATTGTATTCTGAGTTTGCGCTTAAATGCATAACGCGTTTGCCCATTGCGATAGCTCAGTATAAGTGACATTTGGGTGAAAAACTTTGCCTGTAAGAAGGTTGGCGCCAGGGCAGCTCGGTAAAAGTTTTTCATTGGTTTTACCCATACCACTACCGCCGGAGGTAGCAAAAGGAATAATGGTTTTTCCGGTTAGATCGTAGCTTTCAAGGAATGTATTGATGATGGTAGGTGCTACATACCACCAAATTGGGAACCCGACAAAGATGGTGTCATATTTATCCATGTCTCCCCGCTTGTTTGCAATAGCAGGGCGGGAATTAGGATCCGCCATTTCAATGCTGCTGCGGGATTTCTTGTTTTCCCAATCGAGATCCGCGGTAGTATATGGTATGTCTGGTTCGATTGAAAAAATATCGGCGCCGACTGCTTCAGCTAATTTTTCCGCCACTTTGGCGGTAACTCCACTGGCGGAAAAGTAAGCAACAAGTTTTCTGCTCATATTTCAAAACCTCTCTATCTTAGGTAAGATTGTTGATTTGCTAATGGCCGCTCTGGCCTGAACCTATCTTTGACTGCTCATTCAGATTGTCCATACTGGGATAACCAGAGTGTCTTTATCCAAAGCAGTAAACTTCTCTTTAAGGCAAATGATGCCGCCCATTCCCGTAGGAATGGATGCCTTTTTGAGAACATCAAAACCGGAAATCATAGAGAGCGTAGGTGTGGATGCTTTTTTTATTTCGAGTGGGTGTAACAGCCCATCTCGTTCGATAATCAAATCAATTTCCTTGTTTTCTTTATCGCGGTAATAGTGCAGATAGCATTCCTCGCCTGCGTTCAGGTAGGTTTTGCGGATCTCCGCAACAACATAATTTTCTAATATGGCACCGTTAATAGGTCCGTTTAGTAAAATATCCGGAGTGCTATACTTGGTCAGATACGCGACAAGCCCGGTATCAAAGAAGTACATTTTCTTTGTTTTGATGGTACGTTTGAGAAGATTGTTTGAGTATGGACTCAGATAGAAGATGATATCCGATTTTTCAAGAACGTGCAGCCACCGTTTTGCAGTGTCGT
Source organism: uncultured Mediterraneibacter sp. (assembly GCA_944375755.1). Classification (GTDB taxonomy): domain Bacteria; phylum Bacillota; class Clostridia; order Lachnospirales; family Lachnospiraceae; genus Mediterraneibacter. The sequence goes on from CALWBC010000388.1 coordinate 1,697, forward strand.
CACTGACCCCTACATCACTTGCGATGGAATGGACATTCAGCATTTGTCCAGCTCTGCAGGCAGCAGCACGGATAAAGTCCAAAAACATTGTTTCATCTATGCCGGGGATTTCCTCTTTAACATCACGTGAAATATAGGTTTGCAGATAGCTTGAATAGAAAATCTCCCGATTGGTGAATTTGCCGCTGATATGGCCGGGTAATGAGCCTTCAAAGATACGGCGATAGATCTCGGTTGCATCGCCAACTTGACGCTCCTGGTTTTTAGCTGCTATAGATTTTACATCCACAGAAAAAGGTTTATTTACACCCGAACCGTAGATTTCCTTTTGCGACAAGGAGGTCAAATGCAGGATAGCTGTTCTTCCAGCGAGAGATTCTTGGGCCAGTTCCATCAGCCTAAAAGACTGAGAACCAGTCAGCCAGAAGCTTCCGGCGGGCGCGCCGTTATCAATTGCCATTTTGATATAGGAAAACAGCTCAGGCGCATACTGCACCTCATCAATCAGCATCGGAGTAGGATGCACAGACAGAAACATTTCCGGATCAGTTCTTGCGATGTTGCGTTCGTTAAGATCATCCAATGAGACGATGTGGCGGTCTGGGTCCATAATCTGTTTGAGCATGGTCGTCTTACCAACTTGACGCGGTCCACATATCAAAATGCAGGAGTATTCGTTTGTAAGCTCAAGCACAAGGCTTTCCATATCTCTCGTAATATAGTTGATTTGGTTTTCAGGCATAACTGCACCTCCAGATACACGACTAAAATACGATACAATCTTATTTTAGTCGAAATCTTCAAGCATGTCAAGAGATAGTGGAGTTCTATAGCGGCTCGAATGATTTTCCCAAAACAGTTGCACATATTCTGTTTTTACCTTGTTGCAGAAAGGTGCAACAAAAAAGATGCATCCGCAAAAAACCTCGATTTAATCGAGGTTTTTTGCGTTTTCAAGAGCAGAAATTAAAGGGTTGTTTACATAGATGAAAAAGCCTTTTCGGGAGATTTTTGTGGTTTTGAACTCCCGCAAATCAAATATGATATTGCGCAAGCGCATGGAAAATAAAAACTCCATACGCTTTTTTTATCCGGATAAAGGATTGTAGGAATGTGTCAAAAAGGTTGGGATAACTATAGAAGGCTTGCATTAATCTACGGTGTGGACATTTCTTGCAATTTTACATGACGAAATTAGATTTAGAACAGGCAGGAAAGACAATCAAGGCATGCGGAGGACGATGTGGGCAAACGGTTGACCCTGCTGTTTTCTGAGGACAATACCCTGGCGGAGGTGAATACCACCGCCTTTGTAATGGAAAATACAGATCCTGAAATCAGGCCCCAGCTGGAAGA
>CALWBC010000389.1 GCA_944375755.1 uncultured Mediterraneibacter sp.
CCTATGATACTGCTAATGCCGGAATTGCATGGAATGGAGATGGAACAGACTGGCTTGAGATTCCGGCATTTGAGGAGCCGTGTTTTTATGCAGATTCGGGAGATTCTGTTACATATTATTCTAAAGCAGGTAATACCCGGGGCGGATACTGGGATGAAAAGGGCGCGTTAAGAGATGCTGAAAAAGGCAAAAATACAGATGTAGTAGATATAAAAAGTGAGGCATTTGAAAAAGAAGCGGATACGATGTATGTCAACTCTACATTCTATGATTACTATACGGATTATGAATTAAACGGCTGTAATCGGGATAATTATGAGGGTGAAAACGGTACATCTCAGAGAAACTGGGTAACATTCCGGCAATTTGATCAGGCACTGAGTGATTACTACAGAGAGAACAACGTACAGCTTCCGATTTATACGGGCCATTTTCAGTTGAATGAAGACCGCAATCAGTTCCGTCATATAGCAGATACGCTGAACTTATTCGGATGGAACAGCGATGCAAACAGTTCGGATTATAAAAAATTTCTGTCTACGAATAACTCCGTGCTGAATATTAATGGAGCTAAGAGTGACAGCGATGGAACTCCTTTCTATGATTATGCGGCATGGGGGCTGGTAAGTAAGAACCTGAAGGATGAAGAATTATATACCTCGAATAGCGAGGCATTGGAACCGCATTTTAATAAAGCTTTTTTGCTCGGAGAAAACAGTAAAAATGCTAAATTAGGAGAAGTGTACGAAAATGTATCTTTTCCATTTAAAAAAGTAAAAAATGCAGATGGGGTGGATTATTGGACCTTCGACAGTGCAGAGACAACTCTTGCAATGAGAAAGGATACGGAAACAGATGACTACTACTTAGAGAATGTAGGTAATCAGCCATGGGCGCGCAATGTGAACAGTACCGGAGAACAGGATTGGAATTATACCTGGGAAGAGAATGGACAGAAACAGCATGCGACTTCAACGGAATATGGATTTTTCCCATTTAATGAGACAAGTACAGGTTCAAGCGGAGTAACATATAATTATGGCTTTGGAACTAAAATTGAATTTAATTTTCGCTTGACGGAGGATGGAACAGTTCTTGCTGAAGATCCTGATAACCCGAACGGAACGAAAGAGGTTCCTATTACTTTCGAATTTTCGGGCGATGATGACGTATGGGTATTTATTGACGGCAAGCTGGCGCTGGATGTTGGAGGCGCTCACGGGAGAGTAACCGGAAATCTGAACTTTAAAGACAAGATAGCTACAGTCAGCCATGTTAAGGCAAGTGAGACTGATAAGACTCAGGGAGCAGATCAAACATCGAAGTTTACGATTGAAGGAGAAAACGGTTCAATCCACACACTTACCATGTACTATATGGAACGCGGTATGTGGGAGTCCAATATGAAGATAACCTTTAATTTCCCTGATGAGAATCTGTTTGAGGTAGAAAAGCAGGTAGATACCACAGATGTCAACACAGATATTTTTAATGAGGAGCTGTTTACAAATACGGATTCCTTCTCATTCAATATTAAGAATGCAGTGACACATTGGGGCGAGAAGGAAGTCAGCGGAGATGAGATACAGTCAGTAGAATTTAACAGTACATTTCAAAATAATACTGTGCAGCCGTCTGTTGCGGATAACTTGTTCCAACATGAAGACAGTAAGGCGGGACATACTGATGTGGTACATTGGAAGGCCCGCTATGATGATGATGCGAACGGTACATATAAGGAGAAGCGCTGGGGAATTGTCAGCCCGGCAAATGGCGAGCCTGTCAATATTGAAGACCAGGAATATCTCAGCTTTGACTTTTATTTTGATAATGACAGGATCCCATCCCTGAATAATATGTGGGTATGTCTGGAGGATACAGACGGAAATATATGTGTCGCCAAGCTGTCTTCCCAGAATACGTTCGGTTCTGCAAGTCTTGCCTCAAGAACATGGAAGACAATCCGTGTATATCTGGACAGGATACCGGGAATCGGTCAGATTGACAAAACAAAAATCGCGAAAGTAAAACTGGCATTCCGTTATGAGCGGGACATTTATCTGGATAACATTATATTTGAACCCGAGACTACTATGGATGTAATGACCGGATTTACTGTACAACAGGCAGATATTCCGGACTATGGATCGGTGCAGGCTAATAAGAATGCGGGCGGATCTGCCGCGTTGGTGAATCCGGAAGGAGCTGTCTATACAGTGACAAATGAGAATGGAGGAGCAGACACATACGGACGGATTGGCGCAAACGGTGAATTCTCACTTGGGGACGGAGACACAGCAAGTTTCAGTAACCAGTTCCGGATTGGAAGTTATATCTATCTGGAAGAAACAGGGGTAAATAAAGAAGCATTTACAACATCCTGGAGTCTGTACGACAATGGTGTCCCGGTTACATCATACGGAAAAGGAGACACTGTGATAAATCCGTCATCTTCAGAAAATCTGGTGAATCAAGAAGGATATGCACTGGAAGATGGAAGGACAGAAAAAATAGACTCTAATTCACAGGCAGCAAACTATACGCAGGAGGAAGATACATCAGAACCGTCCATTGTTTTCCGGTCTTATGCGAATCCTGACAGCAGGGCAATCGCAACAAAGCTGAAAGCAGTGGTGGTGAACAAAGTAAATACCGGAAGTATTTCAATTAGAAAAGAGGCAGCAGACAATTCACCGGCGTTGGGAGATGCGGAATATACGTTTAAGATTACATTTACCAATATTGCCGGATCTTCGCTGGAGTCTGAACCAATCACTTATGAGGTAAAAGTAAAAGCAGGTGAAACAAAGACTATTACAGGTATTCCGATTGGTACAGATTATGTGATTGAGGAAATTACGCCGACAGATGGTTCCCGTCTGGAGAGCATTATCCTTCCGGAAAATAATGAATATGCTGAGATTGTAAACAATACGGTGCATGGCCTGTTGATGAAGGATGCCTCGCAAGGTGAAGCAACGAGCTTCGTATTCAAGAATACGAAGCGCCCTCTGATCGATATCAGCGTAGAGAAGCTGTGGCAGGATGGAAGCGGAGAAGATATATCCGACAGTATTGATTCACCCATCTACATCCAGCTGCAGAGAAAGTATACGGCAAACGAAACAGAGTACCCGTTTGAAATTGTAGAAATCAACGGACAGTCTTATATCCAGATACAGAAAGGATATGAAGGATGGCATTATGAATTTACAGGACTTGAAAAGTATCAGGATGATGAATGTACGATACCGTATACATACTGTGTTGTAGAAGGAACGATAGGAGATGACGGAGAGTTCAATGCGGCAGATAACGGAAAGGTTATTGTGATAGAAGGTCAGGAATATGTAGTTGATTATCAATGCAAAGAGACTGGAGAAGATGCGGAAAATCCGGAAATAACAGACAGTATTACCGGAAATGGTAATAAAGGTCAAAGCCAGACTTTTACTGAGACGATCATCAATAAGATTAATCCAAAGACAAATCTGAAGATTGTAAAGGTAGACGCATCTAATACAGATAAGAAGCTTGGAGGAGTAGAATTTTCGCTGGAAAAAGGAACTGCCGGAAGCACGGCGGAAAACTTTACGGCAGATACCGCCTTTGGTACAAATGGTTTGACTGTGTTGGTTACGGGAGACGGACAGGAAGGTTCGGTTCTCGGAGAGGCGCAGATCAAGGATCTGGAGGAAGGCATTTACCAGATAACAGAGACAAAAGCATCTGCCGGATACAGCCTTCTGAAATCACCATTGTACCTTGTGATTGACAGAGAGAATGGATGTACGATCCAGGAGGGCAGTTCAGAACCGAAAAACATTGATGTAGACGAAACGACGAATACCATATCTATTACGGTATCCAACCGTCTGCTCTTCGAACTTCCATCCACCGGAGGATATCTCCGGGCTTATATGATAGTTGGAGGTCTGGCTCTGGCACTGGCCGGAACAGCACTTTTCATCTATAGATTGCAGAAACGAAGAAAGGGGGCGCGTGCTCCCAGACGATAGAGGAGCAATCAAAACTAAATATTGGAACACTTTAAATCTTTAAGAAAGAGAGGGAAACAAGGGATGAAAATCAAAAAATTGAAAAAAATCATGGCCGGCGTGTTAAGTGCCGCTATGGTAATGTCCACGATGGCAGTGACGGCATTTGCAGCCGGAGAGACATCCACAATTGATCCGGATAGGAAAGGGTCAATCACACTGTATAAGTATTATTTTGAAAATACTGAAATATCAGAAGATTTACCAGATGGAACTGGAGAGGCATCAGATGCGAATAATATTCCGGAGGGAGCTAAGGTTTTACCAGGGGTTGAGTTCTCCTTATGGAAGATTGCAGATATTGATGGTAAGGTAACCATTGAAGGTAAGACGGATCAGACTTTTACTGCTCAGAACGATATGGCAAAGGATTCCGCAGCAGCAGAAGCGCTTATCGGAGACAAACAGGCAGATCAGAAAGCTGTCACAGGTGAAGACGGAAAGGCTGTATTTGGAAAGGAAGAGGCGACAAGTACTCTTGAACAGGGATTCTATTATGTAAAAGAAACAGACGCTCCGGATAATGTTACTTCTGACCCGGTAAGCTTTGTTGTTTCTGTACCGATGACAAACAAAGATACAGCAGCAGGTGAGGATGACAATTCTGGTGTAAAGTGGATTTATGATGTAGTTGTTTATCCGAAAAATGCTACAGCATCTGCAGGAATGACAATTAAAAAAGTTGATGCTAATGGATCTAATATTAATTCCGCTAAGTTTGTCCTTCAAAGAGAGGAAACTACAGGCTGGAAATATGTCAATAGGAATGGCAACGATATTTCCTATGGAAATGACAATTGGGCAGATAAAGATACTTTTGGAGGACAGGAAACAATTTCCGGACTGACAGAAGGAAAATACAGATTAGTAGAGGTTTCTGTTGGAGAAGGCTTTATCATGGATGGTACTGAGACTTATGTATTTAACGTTTCTGCTAATGGTCAGATTACCAGTGATGAGACAGAATTTTCCTACAATGATGGAACCGGAACAGATAAAACATCGGCTACAATGACGATTAAAAACGAAAGACCGGATCTTGAAAAGGATATCAAAAAAGGAGATGGCACATGGTCAGCTAATAACGATGCAGATTACAGCATTGGCGATGATGTTCCTTATAGAGTAATGGTTAGTGTACCGAGTAATATTGCAAAACTTAAGACATTCAATATTACTGATGTTCCAACAAATCTGAAATTTAACAATGATCTTGTGATTTATACAGATGAAAATTGCACAACAAGTGCTAATTTAACAGCAGGGACAGATTATACAGTTACTTCGAGTGGAAACGGATTTGTAGTGGATTTTGTTGTAAATGGAAGTATGACAGAAGCATTTACAAATTTTGCAGGAAAGGATCTTTATCTTTACTATACAGCAGAATTACTGTCAGATGCTGTAATTACAACAGCAGGTAATCCGAACGAGGTTACATTGGATTATTCAAATGCAATCTATCCTGATAATCAGCCGGATATGCCGAACAATAATAAAGACGAGAAAGAGAGTCACATTAAAGATCATGCAATTGTATATACATTCCAGATTAAAGTGACAAAAACAACGGAAGATGGAAAGACCCCGCTTGCAGGCGCGACATTTGAATTATATCGCTGCGAGCAGGCTGGATTAACAGATGAAAGCGCAATTGAAGCTGGAGAACTTATCGGTACTTATACTACTAGTACAGATGGTCTGATTACCCAGAAGGGATTAGAGAATGGAAATTACTATCTGATTGAGACAAAGGCTCCGGCAGACTATAATCTGTTAAAAGCTCCGGTGGAAGTAACGCTTCAGGTTGAATATGCTACAAGTTATTCATCTGAGTCCAGTTGGAAATTAGAGGATGGTGAATGGGTTCTTGTAAAGCATACTGTTACATCTACAATATTTACTCAGGGAGATAGCGATGCTGAAGATAACAATGTAACAGATGGATCTTATGATTTTGTAATCGTCAACAAGAAGGGCTTCCAGCTCCCGACAACCGGTGGCGCCGGAACTCTCCTTGCATCTCTCATCGGTATCCTTCTGATGGGCGGCGGAGCGTTCGTGTTTATTTCTTCCAGAAAAAAGAAAAAAGCGGAATAATCCGTAACAGCATTTAGCCATACACTTATAATTTTATATAACTTTTTCATTTTTACTTCATCCATAGGAGAGACACGCATTGCGTGTCCCTCCTATGAGACTTTCAGCCGGGATCCACTGTCTTGCCGACCGGTCACATACCGGCGGTTTCAGTGGACTCCGGCTGAGAGCCTCAGATAAAAGGCAAGAAAGGACAGTAAACATATGAAGAAATTGAAAACTATATTTGCGATTCTTATGTTTGCCACGGGCGTCGGCATCGCAGCCTATCCGATCATCAGCAACATACTCTACGAGCGCAATGCCACGCAGGTTGTAGAGTCTTATGACGATACGGTGGAGGAGATGGACCAGGAAGAGATTGACGCTGCCAAAGAGGCGGCGCGTAAGTATAATGAACAGCTCCAGTCTGCCATTGTCCAGGATGAAAACGGTGAAGGAGAGCAGACAGGAGAGAGCTATGTAGATCTTTCAGGTGTGGGGGAGAGTATCGGGTATATCACCATACCGAAGATCGATCTTGAACTGCCCATTTATGAGGGAAGCAGTGCAGATGTCCTTCAGAAAGGTATCGGACATATGGAGCAGTCTTCCTATCCGATCGGCGGAGAAGGCACCCACAGCGTCCTCACCGGACACAGAGGACTTCCGGATGCGGAACTGTTTACGCACCTTGATAAGATGGAGATAGGAGATCGTTTCTATCTGCATGTGCTGGATGAGATCCTGGCATACCGTGTGGATCAGATCAAGGTAGTAGAGCCGAATGAGACAGGAGACCTGGATATTATTCCAGGAAAGGATTATTGTACACTGGTCACATGTACTCCTTACTCGATCAATACGCATCGTCTGCTTGTGCGCGGAATACGTACGGAGTATAATGGTGAGCTGGAGAGCGACGTCCAGTATCAGGAACTGCAGACCGGCACGCTTGCCCGGAGGCTGATCGACGTACTTCCATGGGTTCTTGTGGTCGGCACTATGGCGATCGGTACGGAAGGAATCCTGCTCTGGCTTCTGATCCGGAGAAAGAAGAAACGTGAGAAAGAGGAATTGTGAGAAAGGGAAATATGAGATAGAAGGATTGCAGGGATTTATGTGATGAGAAGAGCAGTACAGATAATAGCGGCGACTGTGTTTCTTGCCGGTGCGGCGGTATTTCTTGCGCCTTATGTGAACCGCTGGATGGCTGATCAGGACAGCTCGGACGTAATAGATACTTTTGAGGTTGAAACCGCTGCCGGACGTGAAGACGCCGGAGACAGGGAAGAGGATGCGGACGCCTCAGCAGGCGGAGCGGATTTACAGTCAGAAGATTATGCGGCGGGAGTATCGGCAGAGACGCTTTCTGCCTTAAGAGAGGCGTTATCCGTCTATAACAGAGAAATCTATGAGAACGGACAGGCAGGCCTTAAGGATCCTTTCTCCTATGAGACGTCAGGGTTTGACCTGACAGAGTACGGCTTCAGCCAGAATGTGATCGGCGTCCTGTGGATACCCCGGATCGAGGAGAACCTGCCTGTATATCTGGGGGCAAACCACGACAATATGGCAAAGGGAGCGGCGCTGCTCGGCGAGACGTCCATGCCTCTCGGCGAGACGAATTCCAATACGGTGATCGCGGCACACAGAGGCTGGAAAGGGATTCCCATGTTCCAGAATATCCAGCAGATCCAGATCGGCGATAAGATTCAGATCACAACGCCCTGGGATGTCCTGATTTACCGCGTGTGCGATCTGAAGATCATATCGCCGGATGATTCCCAGGAGATATTTATACAGGAGGGGCGGGAACTGGTGACTCTTCTGACCTGCCATCCATATACGCACAATTATCAGCGGTATCTGGTTTTTGCGGAGCGCTCGGACGAGG
>CALWBC010000390.1 GCA_944375755.1 uncultured Mediterraneibacter sp.
AGATATTATCAAGGTAGATAAGGAATATGAGATTGACATTGAAACCGCCCTCGGAGGAAGTATCCAGAATATTGTGACGGATAACGAGGATACCGCGAAACGGATGATTGCGTTTCTGAAGAGAAATAAGTTCGGGCGCGCTACATTTCTCCCTCTTACGAGTATGAAAGCGGGCTCCGGGATCCGGAATCCGGAGGCGCTGGAGGAATCCGGCGTGATCGGGCTGGCGAACACTCTCGTTCATGTGGAAAAGCGGTTCGAGGGACTCGCGGATCAGCTTCTGGGCCGGACAATCGTTGTGGGAAACATCGACGATGGTATCCGGATTGCAAGAAAGTACAGACAGTCCCTTCGTCTGGTTACGCTGGAAGGCGAGCTGATCAATCCCGGCGGTTCCATGACCGGAGGCGCGTTTAAGAATTCAAGCAATCTCTTAAGCCGGCGCAGGGAGATCGAAGAGTTTGAGAAGACAGTTGCCATGCTGAAATCTGACATGGATGCCATGGAAGTGGAAGTGGCAAAGGTGAAAAATACCCGTGCACACTGCTATGCGGTAATCGATGAAATTCAGAAGAAATTAAGGGAAGCTTCCGTAACGGAAAACACGGCGCGGATGAATGTGGAACAGACCCGTACCCGCCGGGAGGAAGCCAAACAGCGCTGCGGCGTTTACGCCGGCGAGCAGGAGAAACTCGAGAGAGAACTCAGAGAGATTGCGGATAATGAAGAATCCATTCAGATGGAACTGGAGACTTCCGAAAATCTGGAACAGGAGTTAAACGGCCGGATTGAAGAGCTTCAGGGACAGCTTGAAAAAGAGCGGGAAGAGGAGAGCGTTCAGCTGAAACAGTCAGAGGAAGTGCATCTTTCACTTGCCAGCCTGGAACAGCAGAATGTGTTTATCCAGGAAAATATTTCCCGTATTGAGGAAGAGATTGACAAGTTCCGGAATGAGCTTTCGGAGCTGGAGTCCAATAAGGACAATGCCTCCGCGGAGATTCAGGAAAAGGAATCAAAGATCGGGGAACTGAAAAAGACAATCGAAGATTCAAAAGAACTTTACGATGAGATTGACCGGGAGATCCGGGAACAGACCATAAAGCGGGACGAGCTCAATCAGAAGCATAAGGATTTCCTGAGAATGCGGGAGGAGCTGTCCAGACATATTTCGGATCTGGATAAGGAATGCTTCCGTCTCAACAGCCAGAAGGAGTCCTACGAGTCGGCTTCTGAGAAGCAGATCAATTATATGTGGGAGGAGTATGAACTCACCTATAACCGGGCACTGGAGCTGCGGGATAAGAACCTGACCGATCTGGCATATATGAGACGCCAGATCCAGACACTAAAGACTGAAATCCGGAAGCTTGGAACAGTCAATGTCAATGCGATTGAAGACTTCAAAAATGTATCCGAGCGTTACGGGTTTCTGAAAAACCAGCACGATGACCTTGTGGAAGCAGAAGCCACTCTTGTTCAGATCATCGATGAACTGGACACTGCGATGAGAAAGCAGTTCACCGAACAGTTCGCGCGGATAGCGGAGGAGTTCAACAGCGTGTTCCGCCAGCTTTTCGGCGGCGGAAAGGGAACACTGGAACTCATGGAAGATGAGGATATTCTGGAAGCGGGAATCCGCATTATCGCCCAGCCGCCGGGAAAGAAACTGCAGAATATGATGCAGCTTTCCGGAGGGGAGAAGGCGCTGACAGCGATTTCGCTTTTGTTTGCCATTCAGAATCTGAAACCCTCCCCGTTCTGTCTGCTGGATGAGATCGAGGCGGCGCTGGATGATAACAATGTAACCCGTTTCGCCCAGTATCTTCACAAACTGACGGAAAATACACAGTTTATTGTAATTACACACAGAAGGGGAACCATGGCCGCGGCAGACCGGCTCTATGGTATTACGATGCAGGAGAAAGGAGTTTCTACTCTTGTATCTGTTGACCTTCTGGAAAACGAGCTGGATAAATAGCCGGGATCAGAAGAACCGGCGGGATGGCCGCATGGCGGATGATGTCAGCGGCTGTCCGTTCAAAAGGCAGAAAACAGGAAAGGCGGATAAAGATTATGAGTGAAAAACAGGGATTTTTTAAACGTCTTGTATCAGGGCTTACGAAGACAAGAGACAATATTGTCTCCGGTATGGACAGCATATTTCACGGATTTTCCAAAATAGATGACGAATTTTATGAGGAACTGGAAGAAACACTCATCATGGGGGATCTGGGAGTCCGCGCCACGATGAATATCCTTGACGATCTGAGGGAAAAAGTGAAGACCAGGCACATCAAGGAGCCGATTGAGTGCCGGCAGCTTCTGATCGACAGTATCAAGGAGCAGATGGACGTAGGCGAAACCGCTTATGAGTTTGAGAACAGGACGTCAGTTGTATTTGTGATCGGCGTAAACGGCGTGGGCAAGACAACGACCATCGGAAAGCTGGCCGGCAAGCTGAAAGGCCAGGGGAAAAGAGTAGTTCTTGCCGCAGCGGATACATTCCGGGCCGCAGCGGGAGAGCAGCTGAAAGAATGGGCGAACCGCGCGGGCGTGGATATGATCGGCGGACAGGAGGGCGCGGACCCTGCATCTGTTGTGTTTGACGCCGTGGCAGCAGCCAAGGCACGCCGGGCTGATGTGCTCCTCTGCGATACGGCAGGGCGGCTTCACAACAAGAAAAACCTGATGGAAGAGCTGAGGAAGATTAACCGCGTGATTGACCGGGAATATCCGGAAGCGTTCCGGGAGACACTGGTAGTTCTGGACGCGACCACCGGACAGAATGCTCTGGCGCAGGCGAGAGAATGTAATGCAGCGGCGGGTATCACAGTGGCGATTCTGACCAAGATTGGCGTCCCGGGAGAAGAAGGAAGTG
>CALWBC010000391.1 GCA_944375755.1 uncultured Mediterraneibacter sp.
GGCACGATAATGGAAATGCGGCTGTTAGACGCAAGATATTTCCCTGTCTTTGATCCTTTCAGGAAATCATCTGCACGCATACGATCCCTATACCCCTGAAGGTCAGCCGGTGTGTCCATATCCTGCAATTCAGCCGTGTAGCCGATAGAAACCCCGAGACTTCGAAGTCTGCAAAGGGTTTCCTCAAATACTGTACTGACACCATATTGTTCCAATCCAAAAGCTTCTTTCCACGGCTTTTTCATGCCGATCAGGTAATAGCCGCCATCTTTTGTTTTCCCAAATACAATATCATGTTCTACAAGCAGATCAAACGCCCAGATCATGTGCTCAGCTCTGAGCTCCGGGACATCGGTACCGATCAAGATACAGCTTTTGTATCCCTTCTCAAGCACTTTTTCTATAGCGTGGTACATTCTCTGCCCCAATGTATCCCCCTGCTGTGGAAAGTATTCTGCATCTCTGCCGAAAATATCCCGCAGTATCCCTGTTTTCTGTTCATCCTCTGGTGTATAATTCACATACACATCCTCTCTGCACGCCTGACAGGCTTCACATATATCCTGCAGAAAGTAAGTGTGCAACCTGGCACACTCTTTCCCGGACAATGCCGGCATCATACGCGTCTTTGTCTTTCCCGGCAGGGGCACACGTGTGAACACAATAATCGCTCTATCCATTTACAGAACCTTCTCCAGCGCCTCTATAGCAGCTTCCACAACCCCCGGACAGAAGTCAAGCAGGAGCCCTTCCTCCATCACCTTCTCGAGTTCCCCTGGTTTTCCCAGATCATACCCCAAAAGTTCCCGGCACATGCAGGAGGGATATTTCTGCTGAAAATAAGCCTTAAATTCTGCTGTTTTCTGCATCATAATGTTCTTCTGATCCATGTCGTCTTCCTTGCAATGACCATATTTCATTCCAAGAACCATCAAAGCTCCCGTAACTGCCCCGCAGGTTTCCCCGCACATCATCCCACCTCCGAAGCAGGCAGATACTTTTCTTGCCTCTTCTTCTGTCATTCCCATTTCTTCTGCAAATGCCCCGGCGACCACCTGTGAACAGTCTATTCCCTTTATAAACAACTCCCTGATCTCTTCTTGTTTCATTGTATCCTCCCTTACTCTGTTGCTCCGCCACAGCTGGATCCCTGCCCTGCTGTACATCCGTAGCAGTGATTTGCAAGACATATCTTCCGCTTTTTATAGGGTTTACCCACCATGTCAAAAATCGTTTCTCCTGTCAGGACAGGCAGGTCTGCGGCCTGATTAAAATCACAGTCGTACACTTTTCCGTCATATCTCACTGAAATCTGGAACCGGCACATAAGCCCCGGAAGAGTAGCTGTATTAAACGCATCAGAAAGCTTTTTCATATAACTTTCCAAATTTCCGCTTCTCTTCAAAAAGGTCTCAAAACGTCCCATAGGATTATTGGTGATCGTAAAGAGACTATTGAACACAATACCGTAGTCCTTCCACAATTTCATTTTATACTCTTTTTCCATAGCATCCTGTGCCGGCGGGAAAAATGCTCCGGCAGGATTATACACCATGTTCAGCACCAGATCCTCTTCTTTTCCATAGCCCAGCTTGTTGAGTTCCCGGATCACCTCTATAGCAGTCTCAAATGTGCCGTCTCCTCTGACCCTGTTCATCTCCTTGGCCCTGTAATAGGGGAGGGAGCAGACTACCTCCACTTTATGATCTGCATAAAATTTCGGCAGATGTCTATACTTCTCTTCTTTTAAAATAACAAGGTTAGTACGGACAATCACATGACTGCATATTTTACAGGACTCCTCCACAAGCCATTCAAAGTCCGGGTTCATCTCAGGTGCTCCTCCGGTTATGTCGATAGTGGACACCTGCTGCTCCCTGCAGACTGCAAGGCAGGCCTCCATGACTTTTCGGGGCATGATTTCTGTTCTGCCCGGTCCCGCCTCTACGTGACAGTGTTTACAGGCAAGGTTACACAGTCTGCCCACATTAATCTGCATAACATCCAACTTATCTGTTGTATATTTATATTCCTCCGATGTAATCCTGTCCTCAAAATCAGGAATACACTTTAATCCTCTTAAATCTTCCAATGCCTGACTCATATTTTTACAGCTCCAGTTTCTTTACAATATTTTTCATTTGCACACCATGCACCAGTGTAGCTCCCCCTCTGATCGCAGCCGCTACATGAACAGCTTCTATCATCTGCTCTTCGCTGACTCCCTTATTCAGGCAGTCGTTTGTATAAGAGTCTATACAGTAAGGGCACTGCACCGCATGTGCTACAGCCAGTGCGATCAAAGCTTTCTCTCTTGCGGTCAGAGCTCCCTCTGCAAACACAGCTCCATAATAGTCAAAAAATTTCTCTGCCAACTGGGGAGCCTCCTCGCCAATCGTACCAAATTTTGCAAGATCCTCCGGGTTGTAATAAGTTTCCATTACTCATTTCCTCCTTTTTTCTTTTGTCTATCCATATATATTTTTCTGATCATAACAATCAGAGCTGATAGAGCAAACAATATCATTAAAGCTGTCACAAACATTTGTGCACCGCCTGTCAACATTCCTCCCACATAGGAATAAACAATCGTTGCAGGCAACTGTCCAATACCTGTCGCGATAAAAAAAGATCCAAAAGACATGGATGTAAGCCCCGCCGCATAGCTTACGATATCAAATGATACAAATGGAAGTAAACGGCATACAAGGACTGTATTTTTCCCATATTTCTCAAAAAACTCATCTATTTGTTTCAATCCGGCTTTACTTGTCAGCCGTTCCACCACATCTCTCCCAAGTATCTTTGCAATACAAAAGCATACAGCTGCTCCTGCCATAGCACTGATCCAGGATAAAATAGCGCCCTGCCACCAACCGAACAGATTGGCATTGGCAAAAGTCAACAAAAAGGCCGGCAGAGGCGCTGCCACGGACTGAAATATCATCAGAAGAAAGGAAATGAGCGCAGCATATGCACCATATGATGCCACAAAATCCTTTACAACTCCAAAATCGCCACTCGCAAACATCTTAAAGACTTTATTCATATTCTCATTGACTGCCGGTATCAGATAATAGCATGCAACAGCAGCCGCTGCGCATAACAGTAAGATAACTTTTTTCATCCAGCTATTTTTCTTTTTTTCCATACGCTCCTCCCTGCCAGTACTTTGTCTTCATTCGATTTATCATTGATTTTGCAGTATCTGGTTTCTCAGTAATTCCCAGGATTTTCAGGAGAATGTGATCAGCCTGATCGAAGCCTTTTCTTGCAAAGCTTCCCGAGCAGGAAGCGCAGTATGTACATACATTTCCTCCCGTTGCTGCCGCTTTTACCATTTCCATCGCCAGATCCGCCTCCTTCTGTCCGGCACATCCCCCCAGTCCGCAGCACTGACTCTCTGTGATAATTTCCGGCTCTTCTTCTAAAAACGGGCGGATCGTACCTAGGATTTTCTCCGTGCCCCGATCCGGACACGGCGGAAAGATCCTGATTTTTTCCTTGATCTTTTCTCCGATCCCTAGTTCCCTCAGCTTGTCATAGATCATAACAACTTTTATATTTAGTCTCCCATTCAAATAGGCATAACAGTTTGGGCAGACCATAATAAGCTCATCCACATGCATAGCCTGCAGTTTTCGATCTATTCGGTTTACAATCTTCTGCGCATCTTCTTCCATCCCCAATTCTGCCACTGGTTTCCCGCAACAGTCAAAGACTATCCCAATCTCATCCTTTTCCCACAAAAGATCCGCAAGCAATCTTGTCGTTTCAGGATAAAAGGACGGAAAATTGCACCCTGGAAAAAGAACTCTTTTATATCTCCCATTCCGGTAATTCTGAAACATATAATCCTTTTTCTCTTTTATGAGCATCGCATAGCCTTTTTCTTTTACTCTTCCCTTATTTTCCCTTACCTGACTGCGTCTGAGATTTAATATGATCTCTCTGCCGTCTATCCCTTTTGGACATACCTGTGTACATTTTCCACAGAGGAAACAATGGTATGCCAATGGTTCTATCTTATGGATATCCCCAATGTCCATCTGATACTTTTCCAAAAACCGACAGCTTTTCTGACAAAGATGGCAGTGCACGCAGGCAGAGGGATCCGCGGTCTTCTTATTCTGACTCATCTGTCTTCTCCTGTATATATTTTTTCTTCAAAACCATTCCCACAAGGATCACCACCACCGCAATGGCCACCGCGATGCCTATGTAGAGCAGACGGTTCTCGGCGTCCGCCAGGCCGGCTGTCCCGATGGTGTAC
>CALWBC010000392.1 GCA_944375755.1 uncultured Mediterraneibacter sp.
ATGAGGAGGAGAATACCTGATACTTTTTTCAGATGAGTTGCATTCCAACCTCCAGTTTGGGGGAAAACGTTCGGAAACATAGCGCACTGTCGCCCGTCACATTCAGAATCTTATCCAAGCAGAGGGCGTAGCCCAGTCCTTCCTTCACCAGTAGCGAGCCGTTATAGAGCAGGTTGTATGTGGCTACAACATTGAGTGCACTGAAGTCCCGCTGAAGCCAAGCGGACAGCAGTTCCCCCTTCATGGCCTGGCGGGAGACGATCAGTGGTTCATGCCACAAATCCTTGGGAAAAATCGCTTTCCTGCTTGCCAGAGGGGCATCCCGCCGCATCAGAACGCCCCAGGTGTCTTTGACCGGCAGGGGAAAGGATTCATATTTAGAAAGATCAGCGGGGTGGAGCAGCAGGCCAAAATCCACCAGCCCCTTGTCCAAATAATCCAGTACGTCCCGGGCGTCACCGCTGAAAATATGGAACCGCACCTGGGGATATTCCTGATGTACCCGCCGGGCGGCTTCCGCGAGGAAGCGGACACCTTCCGTTTCCCCGGCACCGATGTAGACATCACCTGCCACGGTAGGACTGGACAACGCGATTTCCCGCTCTGTTTTTTCGGCCAGTTCCAGGATTTCCTCCGCTCGTTTCCGCAATATCATACCTTCTTCCGTCAGCGTGATGCGGCGTGAGCCTTTGGTGCCGCGAAAAAACAGTTGCTTACCCAATTCTTCCTCCAGATGCTTCAGCTGGGTGGAAAGGGTGGGCTGGGAGAGATGCAGGCTTTCGGCAGCACCGGAAATGCTTTGATCCCGAGCCACCGCCAGGAAATAACGCAGTACCCGCAATTCCATGTGGATCCTCCTTTTTCGGGTGTTTCCTTTAGTATACCTTCTCTGTGTGGATAAAACAACAAAATCCATTGCTAATATCTATAAAAGCAAATTGAACATAGGTATTTGATAAGAGATGATGAACGCTTTATAATAAAATAAAAGAATAGACAGATGCACAAGAAAGGGTGAGAACAATGATTGCTCAAGATTTCAAGGGCTTGAAACTTTCCGCGCTGGGCATGGGCGCTATGCGCCTTCCGGTGGTAGACGGAAATGATGGGCAAATCGATGAGAAGATGACCCGTTCCATGGTGCGCTATGCCATGGAGCATGGCGTCAACTACTATGACACCGGCTGGGACTATCACGGTGGCCACTCCGAGGTGGTACTGGCCCGGTGCCTGAAGGAGTTCCCACGGGAAAGTTACTATCTCGCGGACAAGTACCCTGGCTACAACCTGGCCAACATGGATAAGACGGAGGAGATCTTTGCTGCCCAGCTTGAGCGCTGTCAGGTAGACTATTTTGACTTCTACCTGTTTCACAATGTCTGCGAGCTGAATATTGAGCAGTACCTGGATCCTAAATTCGGCATTCTGGATTTTCTGCTGCGCAAAAAGGCGGAGGGCCGCATCCGCCACCTGGGCTTTTCCGCCCACGGTCGATATGATGTGCTCAAGCGATTCCTGGACGCTTACGGCTCCGAGATGGAGTTCTGCCAGATTCAGCTAAACTACATGGATTGGCATTTCCAGCAAGGAAAGGAAAAGGTGGAGCTGCTCAACAGCAGAAATATCCCTATCTGGGTCATGGAACCGCTGCGAGGGGGAACGTTGGCTTCACTCACGCCGAAAAATGAGACGAAGCTCAAAGCACTGCGGCCGGATGAGACGGTGCCGGGCTGGGCCTTTCGCTATCTGCAGTCCATTCCCGGGGTGAAAGTGGTCCTGTCCGGCATGTCCAATCAGAAGCAGCTGGAGGAAAACATCCGCACCTTTGAGACAGCTTGTCCGCTGAGCGAAAAGGAATGCGAGACGCTGGTGGGCATTGCCGATGAGATGGTCAAGGAAATCGCGCTTCCGTGTACTGCCTGTCGCTACTGCACCAGCCACTGTCCTCAGGGATTGGATATTCCGACACTGCTGGAGTTTTACAATGAAGACTGCTCCACCAAGGGCGGCTTTATTGCCCCTATGGCGCTGTCCTCCTTCCCGGATGACAAATTGCCAGGTGCCTGTATCGGCTGCCGGAGCTGTGAAGCAGTGTGTCCGCAGCAGATCAAGATTTCCAATGCGCTTCATGAGTTCGCGGGAAAGCTGGATGTGGAGGCTTGGCGCTTGCACTGACCGAATCTGAAACAATGAGAAAAGACGGTTGAGTTCAACTTGCTAATCGTGTATAATGAAGAAAAACACAGCGCCGCCGAAGGGAGATTCTGCCCAACGGCGGCGCGTGCTGTGAGGTTGAACCATGTTTGAAGTATTGAAAACCGAAGGCCGGGCCCGGCGTGGCGTCTTTACTTGTGCCCACGGGACGGCGCAGACCCCTGTCTTCATGAATGTGGGCACTCAAGGAGCAATCAAGGGTGCGGTATCTGCTCACGATTTGAAAGAAGTTGGCTGCCAGATTGAATTATCTAATACCTACCACCTGCACTTGCGCCCTGGCGATGATGTGGTGAGGCAGATGGGCGGATTGCACCGCTTCATGGATTGGGATGGTCCCATGCTCACCGACAGCGGAGGCTTTCAGGTGTTTTCTCTGGCTGGACTGCGAAAAATTACGGAAGAAGGGGTCACCTTTGCTTCCCATATCGATGGGCGGCGTATCTTCATGGGCCCCGAAGAATCCATGCGCATCCAGTCCAATCTGGGTAGCGACATTGCCATGGCATTTGACGAGTGCATTGAGAATCCGTCACCCTACGATTATGTGAAACAGTCCTGCGAGCGCACGTTGCGATGGCTGAAACGCTGCAAAGCGGAGCATGACAAGCTGAACTCTTTGCCGGAAACAGTGAATCCCCACCAGATGCTTTTTGGCATCAACCAGGGGGGAACTTACCCGGATCTCCGGGTCTGGCACATGGATGAGATCGCCAAGGTCCCTTGTGACGGCTATGCCATCGGCGGACTGGCCGTGGGAGAGGAGACCCAGGTCATGTATGACATCATTGATGCGGTGGAGCCTCACATGCCGGTGGACAAGCCCCGCTATCTGATGGGGGTGGGCACGCCTTCCAATATCATCGAAGCGGTGAGCCGGGGCGTGGACTTTTTCGACTGCGTCATGCCGGCTCGCAATGCCCGTCACGGAAAGCTGTATACCTGGGAAGGTGCCATCAACATCAAGAATGAAAAGTACAAGCTGGACGATAGTCCTATCGATCCCCAGTGTCAGTGCCCGGCCTGCCGGCATTTTTCAAAGGCGTACCTGCGCCATCTGTTTGTTGCGGGGGAGATGCTGGCCATGCGTCTGGCTGTGCGCCATAACCTGTATTTTTATAACGCCCTGATGGCACGTATTCGCGCCGCTCTGGACAACGGTACGTTCACTGATTTCCGAGCAGAATATTCAGAAAAGCTGGATCGGAAGCGATAAGGTGGAAAATGTATAATTTTCTCTTGCAAATAGGACGGGTTCACTGTATAATAAATTCATTCTGATTTTGGGGGTTACTCTGATGCCGCAAATGATGCAACTGGTCATTCCGGTGATTGTAATTATCGCCGTATTTTACTTCCTGCTGATTCGCCCGGAAAACAAAAAGAAAAAAGAAGCAGAGAACATGCGTAATCAGCTGGCGGTGGGGGATGAGATCACCACCATCGGTGGTATTATCGGCACCGTCTGCGCGGTGAAGGAAGAAACCTTGGTAATTGAGACCGGTGCTGACCGGGTGCGTATCGAGATTACCAAGTGGGCCATCTCCACCAAAAACGATCCCGCAGCCAAAAAGTGATTCCAATAGCATGACCGAAGCCCTCCCTGCATACGGTGAAACAGCCGGATGTGAGGAGGGTTTTTCATGGGAAAAAGAGAGGCGCGGCACGAGAGCAGCGGAGCGTCCCGGGCACTCATCGGATGCGCTGTGGGCGCGGCGGCCGGACTTGCGGCATGTCTGATCGTGTTGGCTGCTGCGGCACTGCTCATTTCATCGGGCAGTATTGGGGAGGAACGGGCGGTATTATGTACTGGATGCGCCTGCTTGGTTGGAGGACTGGCTGGCGGTTTTGTAGCGGTGCGGCAAGTGGGCCGGCGTACATTACTGGTGGGGATGGGATGCGGCGTGCTCCTTTGCGCTGTTCTTGCAGCTGTTGGTGTGGTTTGCTTTGAGAACGTTCATTTGCAGGGAAGTAGCCTTTGGAATTGCGGAGCTATCCTGCTTGGCGGAATGTGTATGGGGTTACTGGGCACCCGGAGTAAGAAAAAACGGCGGAAGTGATTGAAATTCCACTGAAGGTGTGCTATACTGCAAAAGAAGTTGACCAATTTAGGGGGGATTCCAGATGAAGCATATCAAGACGCTGAACGGCGCTACGCTGAAGAACAGCGCTGCCAAGGGCGGCTGCGGCGAGTGCCAGACCTCCTGCCAGTCTGCCTGCAAGACCTCTTGCACCGTTGCAAACCAGAAGTGCGAGAATACCGGGAAGTAAGCGCATTCCCGCGTGAGGAAAGGGTGGGGGCTCCCCACCCTTTTTCTATGTCAACCAAGGGAAAGGACGAAACGACAGATGATACATACCTTTACGGCCCTGGGCTGTAAGATCGTGGTAGACGTGAACAGTGGGGCCGTCCACGTGCTGGACGATGTGAGCTATGCTATTCTGGAACAAATGGAGGGCCCGCTGTGTGATCATCTTCCGGAGGAAGTGGCACAGCGCCTGCCCTATGAGCGCCAGACTCTGGAAGAGGCATGGCAGGAGCTGCTTAACCTGCAGGAAGCGGGCTTGCTCTTTGCCGAAGATGACTATGTGGATCCAGAGACTGCCATGTTGCTGCCGAAGTCGGCACAGATCAAGGCCCTGTGCCTCCACGTGTCCCACGACTGCAACCTCCGGTGCAAGTATTGCTTTGCTTCCACTGGCGATTTCGGTACCGGACACCGGATGACCATGGATTTCGAAACTGCAAAGAAGGCCATCGATTTTGTGATTGCCCGGTCTGGCAAGCGGCGAAATATCGAGGTGGACTTTTTTGGCGGCGAGCCGCTGATGGCCATGGATACCGTAAAGCGAACGGTGGAGTATGCCCGCTCTGTGGAAAAGGAGGCGGGGAAGTGCTTCCGGTTCACCATTACCACCAATGGCGTTCTGCTCAATGATGAGAATATCGAGTACATCAACCGGGAAATGTCCAATGCGGTGCTGTCCCTGGACGGCCGGAAAGAGGTCAATGATGAGTTGCGCCCCACCATCAACGGTAAGGGGAGCTACGACCTGATCGTACCCAAGTTCAAAAAGCTCATCGCTGGACGGGGCACCAGGGATTATTACTTGCGGGGCACCTTCACTCGCTTCCATAAGGATTTTGCCAAAGACGTGATGGAGCTGGCCTCTATAGGTAAAAACGTCTCGGTGGAGCCGGTGGTGGGGAAGGAGAGCGATCCCTACGCGCTTCGGGAAAGCGATTTGCCCGAGCTGAAGGCGGAGTATGAACGCCTGGCGGAGTTCCTGAAGGATCACCGTGACGTGAACTTCTTCCACTTCAATGTGGACTTGGCGCAAGGACCTTGCGTGATCAAGCGGCTGCGGGGCTGCGGCGCCGGGTGCGAATATGTGGCCATTACTCCTGATGGAGATATTTATCCTTGCCACCAGTTCGTAGGCAATGAGGAGTACAAGCTGGGCAACCTGGAGGACGGCAGCTTCGACATGGAGAAGTCCGGGAAATTTGCCGAACTGAACGTCTATACCCGGGAAGCATGTAAAACATGTTGGGCTCGCTTTTACTGCAGCGGGGGGTGCAGCGCTTCCAACCTGCTTGTCAACGGTGACATAAAAGAGCCCCATACGGTGGGGTGCGAACTGGAACGCAAACGGCTGGAGTGCGCGATTGCGCTGAAGGCCATCGATGCTGGTATGGCGGAATAAGATTAATACGCACTGTAATCGGTCTGCTTTTTATGCGGGTGATTACAGTGCGTATTTCTATATATGGGGTTTCAGGAATGGCGCAAGCCCATATTTTGAGAAGCTGCATGAGAGAACGATGTCCCCCTTAACAAAGTTTACATAATATAATTTACATAATAAATGGACATAATTCACAAAAATTTGCGACTTTTGCGCAAACCCTTGCAACTACGGGAAAAGTGGACTATATTTAGAAAAAGCAAACTAATCGGAGTTGAGTGTGCGATGGAGTTCACATTGGGCTTGATCGGCGCCGGGAATATGGCCGGCGCTATTTTACACGGAATTTTATCCCAGAAGATTCTTCCGACGGATCGGATCTACCTGTCTAACCGCCATGAGGAAAAGCTGCGACCCTGGGCGATGCAAGGTATCCATACCACCACGGACAACTGTGTTGTGGCGGAGAAAGCAGAACTGCTGATTCTAGCAGTGAAGCCACAGATGCTCAAAGATGTGCTGCCGGAGATTCGCAGCCTGACATCGGGTAAATGTATCATTTCCATTGCGGCGGGTATCTCTTCGGCCTATTTGAAGCAGGAGCTGCCCGGCAGTCACGCAGTGTTGGTTATGCCCAATACCCCGTTGCTGCTGGGAAAAGGCGCGACGGCCATTGCGCGGAAGGCGGATGATGTGCCTCAAGAGGAATATGATGCAGTGGTGCGCATTTTCTCTGCTGCGGGCACGGTGGCCTTTGTGAATGAAGAGCAGCTTAATGCAGTCATTCCCGTGAACGGTTCCAGCCCTGCTTTCTTCTTCCGCATGGCAGAGGCCATGGTACAGGAGGCAGAGCGTCGCGGCATTGACCGGGAGACGGCGCTTACCCTGATTGCCCGCACTATGGAAGGGGCGTCCGCCATGCTGCTGGAGAGCGGTAAGACGCCGGAAGAGTTGACACGTCAGGTGTGTTCGCCGGGCGGCACCACTTTGGCTGCCTTGACGGCTTGGGATGACTTCAAGTTTGAGGACATGATGACCGAGTCCTTTGACCGGTGCATTCGTCGGGCGGAGGAACTGGGCCAGTAACTTGTCTTCTATTTCCTATGTAGGACGCATAGGTTGTCA
>CALWBC010000393.1 GCA_944375755.1 uncultured Mediterraneibacter sp.
GCCGTACGGCGCCAGGGTCTTAATCGTGTCCAGGATAGAGTCGTAGCGCTCCTGATAAGTGGCACCCTTCCGGTCCAGCACATTCAGGTTGTCGAAGCCGCCTACGAAGGTGAATTTGCCGGCGTACTTTTTCAACAGCTCTTCAGGGCCGTTGGTGAGCTGGACGGGGTTCCAGGCGTCCACGCCCATTTCGATGAGGTCGCCCACCAGAGGAGCGATATAACCGCAGGAGTGATGTTCATAGATCATGCCCAGCTCGTGGCAGGCGTCCACCACCTTCTGCAGGTTGGGACGGATGAACTGGCGCCACATATCCACGGACAGCAGCAGGCTGTTCACTGCACCGTAGTCGTCGTGGAACTGGATCTTGTCCGGCTTGTAGTACTTGGCAATCTTTTTGAGGTAAGTAATCTTGTGGTCGGCAATGGCAGAGAGCAGATCAAAGGTGTCCTCCGGATCGGTGATGAAGGCACACAGAGCGTCCTCCATACCCATGAGGGCGTGCATCCGCTCAAACATGCCATTGACGATGATGACAGAGGAGATCTTGTTCTCGCGATCCCACTTGGCGGTGTCCTTCGCCGCAGCGGCCTCCCAGTCATATTTCTCCACGTCGGGGAAGACCAGGCTCTCCCGCCATTCGGTGATGTCCTCCAGCCGCTGGAAGGATTCGTCGGGCATGGGGCCGGGCTGACCGGGTTCCAGGATCCAGTGTACCCCCCAGCCGTCCACCGTAACGCCCAGGCCGGTGGGGCCTTCCTCCAGTGCAGAGGGGATGCAGGTGTTCTGGTCAGTGGTCTGGGAGGGAACCCAAAGGGGCTTCTCATGCCGGTAGGCCATCAGGATGTTTTCACGGGGTGTAATCATGGAACACGACTCCTCTCAAAATAAAGATGTGTACCGACTGCGGTGCCATATCAGAATGGACTGGATTTGTACAAAAATTATTATATCGCAAAAAATTACCAGTTGCAATTGTGGAAACATAACGAAAACGGGGCTGTAAAATTACACAAAAAGGAGAGGCCGCCCTTGGCGGCAGAGAAAAACGATGAGTATTTTGACCGTAGAGCACGTAAGTCACGACTTTGGCGGCCGCCGCATTCTTGAGGACGCATCCTTTCGCCTGCTGAAGGGAGAGCACATCGGTCTGGTAGGCGCCAATGGAGAGGGTAAGACCACCTTCCTGAACATCCTGACGGGCAAACTGATGCCAGACGCAGGCACTGTCACCTGGTGCAACCACATCACTACTGGCTACCTGGACCAGTTCAGCACTTTGGAGCAGGGCAAGACCATCCGGGACATTCTGCGCTCTGCTTTCTCACATATGTATCAGTGGGAGAGGGAGATGCTGGCTCTGTACGACCGGATGGGGGAGTGCGGGGAAGAGGAGATGGAAAAGCTGACGGAGGAGGCAGGCGAGCTTCAGGAAATGTTGGAGCAGGGCGGCTTTTATGTGCTGGATGCCCGCATTGAAGAGTACGCCAACGGCTTGGGTTTGGGGGAGATTGGCCTGGACCGGGATGTGAGTCAGCTTTCTGGCGGACAGCGTGCCAAGGTGCTGCTGTGCAAGCTGCTGCTGGAAAACCCCATGATTCTGATCCTTGACGAGCCCACCAACTTTCTGGATGAAAACCATATTGCCTGGCTGACCCGTTTTCTGCAGAACTACGAGAATGCATTTATTCTGGTCAGCCATGATGTATCCTTTCTCAACAGTGTTATCAACGTGGTCTATCATGTGGAGAATGGTGTCCTCACCCGTTACACAGGCAATTATGACCAGTACATGGAGCTCTATGAACTGAAAAAGCGGCAGATGGAGCAGGCTTACGAAAAACAGCAGAAGGAAATTGCCCAGTTGGAGGACTTTGTAGCTCGGAACAAAGCCCGGGCTGCCACCGCCAACATGGCTCGAAGCCGCCAGAAGCGACTGGACGGCATGGAGCGCATCGAGCTGGCCAAGGAGAAGCCCAAGCCCTCCTTTGTGTTCCAAAGCGCCCGTACACCGGGACGAGAGGTGCTGGCTGCCCGGGATTTGGTGATCGGCTATGGAGAGCCTCTGACCCGGCCCTTGAACTTTGTGGTAGAGCGCAATAAGAAAATTGCCATCAAGGGAGTCAACGGCCTGGGCAAATCCACCCTTCTTAAAACCCTGTTAGGACTCATCCCACCGGTTTCCGGCACGGTGGAGCACGATCAGTTCCTGGAGGTGGGTTACTTTGAGCAGGAGGAGAGCAAAAGCAGCCGCACCGCTCTGGAGGAGATCTGGGACGAATTCCCCGGCATGACCAATGGTGAGGTGCGTGCAGCTCTGGCCAAGTGCGGCCTGACCGCAGAGCATATCACCAGCCAGATGAAGGTGCTCTCCGGCGGCGAGAATGCCAAGGTGCGTTTGTGCCGTCTGATGCTGCGCCCGGCCAACCTGCTGGTACTGGATGAGCCCACCAATCATTTGGACGTGGACGCCAAAGAGGAACTGAAGCGGGCGGTGGCTGCCTTCAAGGGGACCGTGCTGCTGGTTAGTCACGAGCCGGAGTTTTATCGGGACATTGTCAGTGACGTTTGGAATGTGGAGGACTGGACTACCAAGATCGTTTGAAACGCCATCCTGTTGCCCACCGATTGGCGCTGCCGTCCCATGCCGTATGGCGGCATATCAGGGCGGAATAGCGTTTGAGAACGGGGAAAATGACCAAAGAAAGAGCGCCTTCGGCGGGCGGGTTTGATGACTGCGGCAAAAGAGAAAAACCTTTGCCCGGAAACCTTGACAGTTTGCTCGTTGACCGATATACTGTCAACAGTGAACAAAGGCGTTCCAACCAAGGGGTGGGGCGTCTTTCTTTTTGGTATTCCAGAAAAAGGAAGTTTCGTAGAGGGAAAGGAGACAACCCACATGTCTTATACGAAAGAGGATATCATTCGCATCGTGCGGGAGGAGAACATTCAGTTCATCCGGCTTCAGTTCACTGATATTTTCGGCCAGCTGAAGAATGTTGCCATCACCGCCTCCCAGATCGAAAAGGCGGTCAACAATCAGATGATGTTCGACGGCTCTTCTGTGGAGGGTTTCGTTCGCATCGACGAGTCTGACCAGTGCCTGCACCCCGATCTGGATTCCTTTGTGGTCTATCCCTGGCACGGCCGTCACAAGACTGCCCGCCTGATTTGCGACATCCACAACACCGACGGAACTCCCTTCGTGGGCGACCCCCGTTATGTGCTCAAGCGGGTGCTGAAGAAGGCGGAGGCCATGGGGTACAGCGACTTCAACGTGGGTCCTGAGTGTGAGTTCTTCCTGTTCCAGACGGATGAGGAGGGCAAGCCCACCACCCGTACCAACGACGAGGCCAGCTACTTTGACCTGGGCCCCTTGGATCACGGGGAACACACCCGCCGCACCATCTGCATCGCTTTGGAGCAG
This sequence comes from uncultured Mediterraneibacter sp., assembly GCA_944375755.1. GTDB lineage: Bacteria > Bacillota > Clostridia > Lachnospirales > Lachnospiraceae > Mediterraneibacter. Next base: position 3,428 of record CALWBC010000393.1, read on the forward strand.
ATGGGTTTTGAGATCGAGGCATCCCACCACGAGAACGCGGCGGGCCAGCACGAGATCGACTTCAAGTATGCGGATGCCCTCCGGGCGGCGGACAACATCATGACCTTCAAACTGGCGGTCAAGCTGCTGGCCCAGCAGTCCGGCCTCCACGCCACCTTCATGCCGAAGCCCATCTTTGGCGTGTGTGGTTCTGGTATGCATACCAACATGTCCTTGTTCCGGAACGGGCAGAACGTATTCAACGATCCCGACGGCCCCAAGGGCCTTTCCAAGGAAGCGTACAGCTTCATCGCCGGCATTCTGGCCCATGTAAAGGGCTTTGCGGCCATCACCAATCCGCTGGTGAACTCCTATAAGCGTCTGGTGCCCGGGTACGAGGCCCCGTGTTACATCGCCTGGTCGGCCTCCAACCGTTCTGCACTGGTGCGTATCCCCGCGGCTCGGGGCAAATCCGCCCGCGCGGAGCTGCGCTCTCCCGACCCGTCCTGCAATCCCTACTTGGCCCTGGCGGTCTGCTTGGCCGCGGGCCTGGACGGCATCGAGAAGGGCATGACCCCGCCCCCCGAGATCACTGAAAACATCTACGCCATGGACGAGGCGGCCCGGGCCGCTCACGGCATTGAGAGCCTGCCCGGTTCGCTGGAGGAGGCCATCCGTGCCCTGGAAGGGGATCAGCTGATCCTGGACACCCTGGGCCCCCACGTAGCGGCCAACTATATCGAGGGCAAGAAGAAAGAGTGGGATGAGTACCGCACCCGCGTCTCTTCCTGGGAGCGGGAGAAGTACATGATCAATTACTGATTTTTCGCCAGGCGGCGCCCATCCCCATGAGAGAAAAGGGGCTGATCGGCATGGAAACCATTGTGGTTGCGTTCAGCGGAGCCAAGAGCGCAGGCCATATTTCAGAGCTGCTGGAGTCATCCGGCACCGCCCGCTGCCTCATCTGCCGCTCCTGCGCCGAGGTGCGCCGACTGGTGGAAAAACAGCATCTGCATGTGATCCTCTGTGGTTTCAAGATGGCGGATGGGACAGCGGAAGAGCTGTACGATACTTTGCCGGACAGTTGTTCCATGCTCATGATCGCCAACCAGGTCCAGTTGGACATGTGCGAAGAGGAGGATATCCTGAAACTGGCGGCACCGGTGAGTCGGAGCGATCTGATTGCTTCCGTGCGCATCCTGCTGCAGCTGCAGCATCGGCTGGAACGGGCTTCCCGTCCCCAGCGC
>CALWBC010000394.1 GCA_944375755.1 uncultured Mediterraneibacter sp.
GTGTCCGCAATTATAGAATTGATAAGGGATTGAGCCAAGAGAAGCTTGCTGAGTTATCCGGTTGCCACCCTACTTATATCGGGCAAGTGGAACGAGGGGAAAAGAACGCTACTCTTGAAAGTATTGAGAAGATTGCTTCGGCTATGAATGTCTCGCTTGCTCAGCTTTTTGAGAAGATAGGCGAAAGCAGCACCGACAGCTATCCTATGAAATGTTACGAGCTGGTCGCAGCAAAAAGCAAATCTGAGCAGGAACATCTCTATAAGATGTTAGTTGAAATGGATAAATATAAAAATCAATAAAAGCGGTAAAAAATACGGTGTTACCCAAGCGGGCAGCACCGTATTTTAATGAATGAGTAAGATTCTGATAAATGACACACACTTTTTAATCCTGTATTAAGAAGCCTATTTCTATGGCAAATATGTTTGCGTTCAAATCGGCTTGTATAGTTCCACCCATTTTCTCAATAAGTCCTTTTGCAATAGATAATCCTAATCCGGTCGATGTATTACTACGAGCACTATCTGCTTTATAAAAGCGTGAAAATACCTGTGCCATATCTATTTCATCAGGATTTTCTACATCATTCAAGCAACGGAATATTACTTGATCATTATTTTGCTGTAACTCGAAAACAATTTTCTTCTGCCCGTGTTCCAAAGCATTTTTGATAATATTTTGAAGCGCCCTTCGTATCGCTTCGTGATTCCCGGCTATAAAAAGATGTCCTTCACAAAAGTCGATTTTCGGCTCAATATCTTTTTTCTGAAATTCATCATAAAAGGAAAACACTGTATCAAACACACATTTCCCGAAATCCAAAGATTCAACTGCCAGCTCGTAGCTTTCATTTTGAAGCTTCGTATATGTGAAAAGCTCCTCTAACATATCTTTAAGACTGGTAATCCGATTTTGAATTACGGCAATATAGTGCTGACGCTCTTCTTCTGAATCGCTCTGGACAAGCAGTTGGAAGTAACCGTCCATAGAAGTCAACGGTGTGCGGATGTCGTGTGATAAATTCGTAATTGTTTCTTTTAGGCTATCCTCACTCTGTTGTGCCGACTTGCGGATTTCACGGGATAAATCCAAAATATCGTTAATACCATCGACCAATTCGTTAAGTTCTTTTAATGGCAGATCGGAAGTCAATCGCAAATTAGTCTGGTGTTCTTTTAGAAACGCCAACTGGCGGCAGGTCATTTTGACCTGTCGCCGGTAAACGATGAGTATTAAAATTGTAATGGCAGCTACCACAGTAGCGATAATTGCCCATACACCCATAACAAAACTCCTATCGAATATCTCGCTTTTTTATAATTAGCATTGCAAACAGTACTGAGATTACAGAGAAAACTATGCCAACCACAACGCCTCTGACCATTATATCCGATGTTACTGCCAAACTAATCTGAGTGATATTCCTGTCCAGCATATAATTGCCTACATTGAAATCCCAGCTTGGCTTGATGTCCGCAATCAGCTTATTGATTATGGAATAGATTGGAATTGCAAAGCCAGTACAAATAAGAATGCCAGCCGTCATACTAAACGCTGTGCTGCGAGTAAAGATACTAAAAAACATAATCAAAGCAGCAAATCCTAAATGGAGCAAATATTGTGTTCCCAAAAATTTCAGGATCGGCATAAAAGAACCTAAATAAAATCTACTGCCCCATAAAGCAAATCCTGTAATGACTGTTATCAAAGAAAAAACTATCATCATCCAAAAAATTTGAATTGCGATTGCAGCAAATTTAGAAATAATCAAGTTTCCACGCCGTGGGAATTGTCCTGCGATATTTTTAATATAGCCGTTTTTTTGCTCCGCATTAGAAAAAATCGCAGCAAAGACCACCACTATAATCGCCAGCACACCGCTTTTCATTTCAGTGCTGATAATATCTCCTATTTCAATGTTGCCTGTAACCCATTCTGGATTTGCGTCCACATAGATTCCGAGCTGTATTTCTTCTGTCGGTTCAACTGCTAAAGAGCTGGGATCTTCTTTAGCCATTTGAATATATACATTCGTCATCACAACGCTAAAGACAGCCAAAACAACTGTAAATAAAAGTGTGATCCAAGTGGAAGTTGAATGCACAAGACGGTGTGTATCCATTTTAATCAAGTTAAACATTTTCGGCACCTCCGGTCAGATTCAGATAATAATCTTCAAGCGCTTCATTTTTCACAGTAATGCCCATAGTTTTGACACCGTTTTCCGCAAGTGCCATCGTAATGTCACCACCGTCATTAAGTCGCTCAAATATCTGAATGGTACTGGCGTCAACCACTTTATATTGATTGATTCCCATACCCTCCAAAACCGTACAGGCTTTTCGAGTATCATCTGTTTTTAACTCGATCCGCTCACTGCATTTTGCCAATAATTCTTCACGAGTCATTTCCTGTAACAATACGCCATCGTGAATAATGCCGTAATTCGTAGCCATTTTAGATAATTCCTCAAGGATATGGCTGGAGATAATAAAGGTTATATTCTTTTCTTTATTGAGTTTTTGCAGTGTTTCCCTTACCTCAGCAATACCCTGCGGATCTAATCCATTGATTGGCTCATCTAAAACAACAAGATCAGGATCAGCAACAAGTGCCAGTGCTATACCAAGACGCTGTTTCATTCCTAAAGAGAAATTTTTGACTTTCTTTTTTCCGACATTTTCAAGCCCTACCGTTTTTAACAGCTCTTTAATCGTGTCTTTCTTTCTAACTCCCATTGCAAGACATTTTAATTTTAGGTTTTCTGCTGCGGACATATTTGGGTAAACACCCGGCGACTCAATAAGAGTTCCGATACGAGACATATACTCATATGCCTCTTTGCCCGTTTTCCCAAATAATGAAAAATCTCCTTCTGTTGGTGCAGCAAGCCCGCTTATCATTTTCAGTATCGTTGTTTTACCTGCGCCATTACGTCCGATCAAGCCATAGATGTCTCCTTGACGAATGTGAATATTAACGGCATTTACCGCCTTATGTCTGCCATATTGCTTTGTCAGACGGTTTGTTGTAAGCAAATATTCCATTTGATTTGATTGCCTCCTTTACTTTACGCATTTTAGTTTACAATCAAAGTACTAATTAAGCGCAAAGCAAAGTTAAAGAAAAGTTAAAGTTATCTCGCCAGCCGAAAACCAATGCCCCACACCGTTTCAATATATTCCTCACTGCTGACCACTTTCAGTTTTTTTCGAATGTTGCTGATATGTACATTGATTGTCTTATCCTCTCCTATGTAGATGTCATTCCAAGCATAATCATAAATATCCTGTTTAGAAAAGACCTTATTGGGATAAGAAAGCAACAGCTCAAGGATTTTGAACTCTTGTTTAGTCAAAACAATTTCTTCTCCATTGGCAGATGCGGTAAAGGACGCCTGATTCAACACAAGGTCTTTATACTGTAATAGCTTTGGCGTTTCTTCCGATCCAGCAAAGCGTCGGATTTGAACGCCAACTCTTGCTACAAGCTCCTGAATTTCAAAAGGCTTGGTAATATAATCTTCCGCACCGCTTGTCAGCAGATTGATCTTACTGTCTAAACCATCTTTTGCTGAAACAACAATTACTGGGATTGATTGCTTTTCTTTTAATTTGGGTAATAAATCTTCTCCAGAAAGCCCCGGCAGCATTAAATCCATTACAGCAAGCGCATAATTTTCTCGTTCAAGATAGAGCAAAGCTTCCGTTCCAGAAAAAGCCTGTGTACATATGTAACCAGCTTTTGTAAGAGTATCAGCAATCACATTATTTATATCTGTATCATCTTCGATAACTAAAATTCTATATTGCATTATCCTTATTTTCCTTTCTACGCTTATCCATAGGCTTTTCGGCATTGATTGGAATAAGCCATACCGTACCTTTCTTTTCAGCGCCAACAATCCGACCAGCAGAACAATAATAATTGATTCTCCGAGGAGAAACGCCCCATTTTTCACTTGCTTCTTTTAAGGTCATATATTCCATATACACACCTCCCAATACAATAATTATATTCGTTCACTCGAATAATGCAAGGACAGAATTGTAAACTTCCTATTTCTTATGTAATCAAGCCGCCTGCATTTTTTGCAAGCGGCTTGTTTTCTTTCCTCCCGATCAATAAGCAGGCGCACCGTAGCCAAGTATCTCATAATATCCAACCGGATAGCTGTTCTGACGAACAGAGTCACCGGAATTTCCCTCGACCGTGTAAACCCTGCCATTTTCCACCTTTTGGACGATACCCGTATGGTCGGATAATCCGTCCTGACCGCTTTCGTCCGCCCAATCGAAGAAGATAATCATACCCGGCGTAGGCTCTGCGCTGTTATCCAGCCATTGCCCTCTGTCCTTAAACCATTGTACGCCGTTGACGCAGCCTGCGTATTTCGGAATTACGCCAGCGTCGATATACCCGCACTCGTTAGCACACCACGAAACGAAGCAGGCGCACCACTCGACACGGGAATTAAAGCCGTACCAAGACCAGTACGGATCGCCGCCCATATTTCCAATCTGAGAGAGGGCGACGGTTACGATCTGATCGTCCGTTCCCATAATCCCGTAAAGCACCTGTGACCACAGCGAATTGTTTTCATCGACAAGCAGCTCCGCAAGATACTCTTTCTGATCCTCGTTAAATCCATACTGCGCCGCCATCTCATCGGCGGTTTTATGGCTGACCGTGATATACAGATAGGTTTGCGTGACCGTGCTTTCCGTCTCCACGATATTCCCGTGACCGTCATCGGTTTCAGTAATGACTGTCTCCGTTTTGGTGTCGGTACTGGAGCTTATCTCATTCATTTCCCAAAAGATGTCCTTTAGAAGCTGCTTTTTCGATTCGTCCATCGTCGCAACCTCTTGGGGATTATCCGGATCGGTGTTGACTTTGACGGAATACACCGCAAGCACTTCTTTCCAAACGGCACGGCTGCCGCTCATTTCAAGGACATCATAAGATACCGAGTTTTTTTCGTCCTGCAAATTGGTATCGTATTCGGTATTGATTTCCTGCACAACGGTCTGCATACTCATTCCAGTTCCAGAATCTTCGCCTGAGAAAAAGATACCGAACACCGAGCCGATAATCATACCAATCAGGCAAATCACGATAATGACCAAAACCGCTATCCAGCCGCCTGCGGCGATTGCGGCGATCAATGCCTTTGTTCCGGCAATAATCGCCTTGACCGCAAGCGCTATCGCTTTTGCGATTGCTTTCGCCGTAACAACAGCGGCACGAGCCGCTGCCCGTGCCGCCTGAACTGCCCTTTGAGAAGCCTTGACCGTAGCTTGCGCCGTTTTCTGCGCCGCCTTTGCGGTACGCTGCGCTGTCTTGACGGTCGTTTTAGCGGTGCGTTCTGCGGTTTTTACCGTTTTCTGCGCTGTTTTCGCCGAGCCTTTCCCGACCGTCTTAATCGTCTTTTTCCCTGCGGAACGGGCAGACTCTTTTACTGCCTTCTTCGGCTGTTCCACCGCCTTGATACTCTGACTGACGCCTTTTCGTGGAGCTGCCGCCTGCGCCTGTTTTTGAAGCGACTGCGCCGTCCGTTTTTCCTTGAATTTCTGAATACCGTCCTTTGCTTTGACGATATTCTGCTTTGTCGCCTGAACGCCCTTGCGCCCCTGCTTATCAAATTGGTGTACGGCTTCGTAGGAAACTCGGTCGATACCGCTTTCCAAACGGTTGGAAGCGTATTCCTCCGCACTGCTTTCCGGGACATCAACGGAGTGTTCCGCTTTTTCTTTCAGTTCCTTGCCCCACATCTTTGTTGCGAACTCCATTCCGATCTGCTGCGCCTGTTTGGGCGTGACCTCGTTTTCCTTAAAGCTCAGATACCCGTGATACGCCTGAATCCCGTCCGTCTTGCCGAACTGCTCCTTAACCGTAATGAACTGGTCACGAGCCATCGCCACATTGCAGTTGATCCCGTCACAGAAAAACTCGTGTTCCGTTTTCTCCTCGTCCTTCGCATAGGCAAGCACATCTTTGAGCGCCTGATAATCTTCGGCAGAATATTCGGGGTTGGCGGTCTTTTCAGGATTGGTCGTATAGTCCAGTACCTGACCGAGCCGGACGCTTACCTTCCAAAG
>CALWBC010000395.1 GCA_944375755.1 uncultured Mediterraneibacter sp.
AATCCGAAGGTTGCCACTGTCAATCAAAACGGTGTCGTTACATTTAAGAAGAAATCCGCTGGTAAATCAGTCGTCATCACTGCAACAGCGGCCGACGGCAGCGGTGCAAAAGCGGTCTTCAAGCTGAAATCCGTGAAAGGTGTAGTAAAGAAAGTCGCTATCTCAGGAGCAAAGAAACGAACAGTAAAAGCCGGAAAGGCATTAAAGCTGAAAGCGAAAGTCACAGCGACGAAAGGTGCCAACAAGAAGCTTCAGTGGACAAGCAGCAATACAAAATACGCCACAGTATCCGCTTCCGGTAAGGTGAAAACGAAGAAAGCAGGGAAAGGTAAGACGGTGAAGATTACAGCCATGGCGACCGATGGAAGCGGAAAGAAGCAGGTAGTGAAGGTGAAGATAAAATAAAAAAAGTAGCAGAAAATATATGATTCAGGAGGGAAAGGAGAGACGAGTGAAAAAAATTTTAAAGAAATTAAGGTGTATAGTAAGTATTCTTTTATCGGTAGTTATGATTATAAATGCTGTGCCAGCAGATATTTTTGAATACGTGATGGACGTGTATGCGGAAGAAACAGCACCGACCAGTGGTACTTGTGGAGAAAATTTGACTTGGGAGTTGTCGGAGGATGGGATGCTGACTATATTTGGGACGGGGGGGATGGAGAATTGGACTAGCCCTTCTGGGGGTTATTGTTCTCCATGGAGTAGTTATAGTCATAATATAAAAGAAATTATGATAACAGAAGGTGTAACATCAATTGGAACTTATGCATTTTACGGTTGCGAAAGTTTAACGGAAATAACAATTCCAGATGGTGTAACGGTAATTGGAGACTATACATTTTATGGCTGTAGTAGTCTAATGGAGATAACAATTTCAAATAGTGTAGTGGTAATTAATTCCTATGCATTTTACGGCTGCAGCAGCCTAATGGAAATAACCATCCCGGATAGTTTGACGAAAATTGGAGATTATGCATTTGCCGCCTGTGGAAACTTAACGAAAGTGACAATTCCGGATGGAATGGACGAGATAGGGGAAGCTGCATTTTCCGGTTGTAATAGTTTAGCGGAAATAAGAATCCCATATGGTGTAACTAGAATTGGAGCAAGAGCATTTAGCCACTGCAGTAGCTTAACGGAGATAACAATCCCAGATAGCGTAGTGATAATGGGAACGTATGTATTTTCCTACTGCAGCAGTTTAACGAAAGTAACACTTTTGACGAATAATATAATGACAATTTTAGACTCTACATTTTCCGGTTGTAGAAGCTTAACAGAAATAACGTTTCCAAATAGTATATTTAAAATTGGAAGATATGCATTTTCTGATTGCAGCAGTTTAGCCGAGATAACAATCCCAGAAAGTGTAGGTACGATTGAACTCGGCGCATTTAATGGTTGTAGTAGCTTAACGGAAATAACAATTCCAGAAAGTGTAACCACAATTGGAGCCAGTGCATTTGGTGAATGTAGAAACTTAAGGAGTATAACACTCCCAAATAGTATAACAACAATTAGTAGTTATACATTTAACTGGTGCGACAATTTAATGAGTATAACGATTCCGGAAAGTGTAACAGCAATTGGAGACAATGCACTTCTCCACTGTTATAGTTTAAGTGATATTTATTATAATGGAGACGAAGAGGATTGGAATAAAATTGCAATTGGTGATGGTAATCAAGCTTTAACAAATGCCACCATCCATTACAACAGTACCGGACCGGATGATACAGAAGAACCAGAGAATCCGGAGTTTTCAGGATACCTCCAATGCAGTAGTTTCTATTCCGTACAGATTGGTAAGGACGGTTATGTAACAGTGAAGGCGCTTGCGGATGATTTTGAAAGTTTAAAAGCTTTAGCTCAATCAGTAACATGGACATCGTCTGATGAATCAATTGCAACAGTGGAAGGTAGAGGATTTATTTGGGGTACTTCTCCGATAAAATATGAAACAGAAGAAGGTACTTATGAAAAGTGGGATGCAATTGGATCTATACGTATAAGAGGACTATCTGAAGGAACTGTAATAATAACAGGTAAGGCTCCTGATTGTTCGGATGTAACCTGCGAGGTCACCGTTGTAGAACCTCCTGCCACAGAAGAAGAAGGGATTGGAAATGGTGGAAGTCTGACTTTGGGAGAAGATATTTCTGGTTCAGTTGATGCGGATAGCGGTGTATTGGAATTCTTTCCTGCAAATTGGGAACTGAAACATGCAAGATTTCCGGTTGAGATCAATCTGGAAGATAAAGGAGATTACTATGAGATGCGAGGTTCTATAGGTATTGGAAAATCAGATTGGTTAGACGATGATGCATCATGGGATAAATATAAGAAAAATGTAGAAGATGCCCAGGCATCTGCGGATATAATAAAAGCTTTGGATTTTTTTCGAAATAAATATGGTGCAAAATCAGCAGTCATGGTAACGACAGATGAATGTGATGTCTTACCGGAAGTGACGGTTATGGGTTACATAGAAAATACTTATGATAAAAATTGGAATCTGATTTCTGGTTCTGGGAAATTAGCGACAAAAGCGAAGTGGGAAGGAGGTTTGAATTGGCAATTTATAACACCAATAGGACCCTTATATTTAAATTTAAAAGGTTCTGGCGAAATTTCAGGGAAAATAGGACCAAAATATGATTATAATGAACGGAAATTAGATATTATAGATGGGGAATTAAAGCTAACGCCTAAAATTGCTCTGGAAGGAGGATACGGCATTGATAAGGTAGCTACTGTTGGTGCCGAAGGAAGCCTCGCATTGCCAGTTACCCTGATTCCGGCTATAAAATGGGATTTAGAAGCAAAAGCAGCTTTGAATGTAAATTTAGTTTTTGTCATTGATTATAGTCATGATCTGGTAAAATATACAAAGACTTTATGGGATACGACTGATACACTTAAATCAAAATCTATCCAGGCGCGTAAAGGAACGGTATTCTCCATAGGAACTCTATCTGAAATAGACACTTCTTCACTGAATGATGCCAGCGCATGGAATACTGGAAACCGTCAGACTATGGCGGCCCGGGCCAGAAATGCAGCAACGGATACGGAGGTTACTCTGTTGGATGGCGTTTTAGAAGGCTCCCTGCCAATGCAGGCGGAAGTCGGTGGAAAGCGTGTGATGGTCTTCCAGTCTTATAACAGTTCCAGAACCACATTGAACAGCCCGGTTCTTATGTATTCCGTGTATGAAAATAACGCATGGTCGGAACCAAAGGCGGTGTGGGACACGGAAACTTCGGATATGTATGCCGATATGAAAGTGGTAGACGATAAACTCGTTCTTGTCTGGCAGAAAGAAAAAACGGAAATTACCGGTGACGTTACCAACGACAGCGAGAATGTTTTAAAACAGATAGCACAAAATTCAGAAATCTGTTTTGCGGTTTTTGATGAAGAGACGAATACATTTTCTGATCAGGTCTATGTGACAGATAATGATTCCTATGATATGATGCCGAGAATCTGTGATAACAGCGATGAAATTGTGATTTCCTGGGTTCGGAATGATGCGGCTGATCTGATGCAGGAGACAGGGAACAATACAATTTACACCGCCGCATGGAATGGCACGACTTTTGATGAGGAGACAGAAATGGTAAAAGCCAGCGGTACGGTGGACAATTATGTCCTGTATAAAAATGGTGATGCATATGAAACCATTTTTGCCGGACAGTCCAATGAAATGACTGCTATGTTTGATACAGACGGACGGGTCATAGAAGAACTTTCTGACTTATTTATGTTCTCTGAAGATGGCAGCATTTCCAGTATGCAGTATGTGGATGGTTCGATTGTTTGTGTGTCCAATGGAACTTTATATTCTTATAATCCGGCGGACAAAACAGTGGAAACATATCTGGCAGGAGAAAGTGCTTTTGGCACAGAGATACAGTATGCTTCCAATGGCGATAAAAGTGGTTATGTGTGGAGCCTTTACGATGAAGAGACCGGGACGGGAAGTATTATTGCTTCTATGAAGACAGAAAACGGTTATTCGGAACCGGTAACGTTATATGAAAAAGAAAATACCATCTGGAGATACGTTTCCCCAGCCATAGATGAAAACGGAAATTGGCAGCTTGTTGCCAATGCAGAAGATGTGGCAGATGGAACTCATTCTCTTGTATCCGTTGTGAAAACACCAAAAACTGGTGTTGCATTGGCAGGTGCGTCCGTGGATGAAAATGACAAAGTCGACGGGGAAACCGGCGTGGATTATTTTCTGACCAATACCGGAGATACACCGGTCACAGAACTAGAACTTACGATCACACTGGCGGATGGAAAAACCATCACGAAAAAAGTCCCGGTAAATATCCTTCCTGGAGAAGATGCTGTAGGAACAGCTTATGTGGATTTATCAGATGTAGACACTAAACAGAATATACAGATATCCCTTTCCAGTGATGAGCAGGCAGATACTTCCGAGTGTACGGTGGAAGATACTATTGGTTTACCGGATGTCTCTGTAACCGGAAGTTATAAAGAAGACGGTGAGAATATCCAGGTGACGGCGGTGGTTGCCAATGAAAGTACCACAGATACGGAAGTGTCACTGACGCTTTTCGGCGATGAGACACAGAAAACGGAACTGGAGAAAAAAGACAACATTACCCTGAATGCAAAAGAAAATCAGAGTATTTCTTTTACAGTACCGAAAAATGAGATTGTCTATAATGGAAATGACGCTGCTTATCTGACATTAAAGGCGGAAGCTGTTGATGGTGACTATAAAGAAGACAACAATATTGCTTATGTCGTTCTTTATAAAGAGAAGCTGCCGGAAACAAATCCGGATGATACCACGGGCAGCGACACAACAGAAAATGAAACACCGGCAACCGGTACAATAACGCCATCTCAGCCATCTGGTAATGGAAATAATTCTGTTTCCCAGACAACACCAGCGCAAAGCAATGGAAATCAATCCTTGCCTCCGGCTGGTACTATGCTGACCGACAGCAAGACAAATGCAGTTTATAAAGTAACTAAACCGGGTACAGCTGTAGCCTATGTGAAGAGTTTAAATAAAAAAGCGTCTTCTGTTATAGTGCCTTTAAATATTACTTTTGGAAATGTTACATATAAAGTCACCAGCATAGAAGCCAACGCCTTCTCCGGCTGCAAGAAACTGAAATCCGTTACCATCGGCAAGAACGTGACAGCCATCGGAAATAATGCTTTCAAAAAATGTACATCTTTAAAGAAAGTCATTATTCCGGCCAGGGTAACTTCTATTGGCAAAAATGCCTTTGCCGGCTGCAAAAAGCTGAAAAATGTTATTATCAAAACCAAGGTGTTAAAGAAGATTGGCAAGAACGCATTCAAGGGCATCAACAAAGCGGCCAAAATCAAGGTGCCAAAGAAACAATTGAAAAAATACCAGAAACTGTTTAAAAAGGCGAAACTCAGCAAAAACATAAAGATCACAAAATAAGTAGTAAAAAAGTTATTAGTAATACCTTAAAATAAAAAGGTCATTACAGAAAATTTAGCAAATGCATCCTGTACTTTGCCGCAGTATAGGATGCATTTTTTTCCTGTCATATGCTGTTTACCGGAAAGATGAATTCACAAGTATAATAAATAAATCCGTATGAACAAGACGCGACGCAAAAACAAATAAATAACATAAATTTACAATATTGTAAAAAATATCTTGATTTGTATAGCAAAGTTCGATATACTATAACAAAAGAATACAGACTTGAGATGCATTGTTATGAATCAATTTGAGATAATACAAAGGATAATCTCTAATCTGTTTTTGGAAGCGGTAGGACACGACAGAGTATTTCTGCTGAGATTTCTCATGGAGAAGATGGACCAGCAGGACAGGGAGGTGCAGGCAATGTGGTTTGCAGAGAAGTATGTGGACGCCGATTGGAATGCGGCGAAAGAGTATCAGAGACGGAAAGGCATAAAGGAAGGGAAGAAAGAGATGGCCTTGGAATTATTAAAGAAAGGCATTACACCTGATATAATCGCAGCGTCAGCAGACGTATCTGTTGATACTGTGGAACAGTGGGCACAGCAGAATAAGAAATCTGTGAGTACAGAGAGTAAAAAAAGATTATAACTTTGAGAAATTCTTGATAAAAGAAAAGAAGCACAAACGATATCCGAACATTACTTTTATAGAGTGATATTCGGATGTTTTACATTATGAAACGATATATTGGTGCAAAAATAAGGTGAAATTGTGTCACACTTTTTGTCATATATTGTGTGTGTTTTTTAAAAGAAGTATAATATACACAATGAATGACATAGTTGGTGTCATTCCATTGGGCAAATGATACAAAATATTTTTGGCTTGTTTTAAGAAATACTATCTGTTTTCTGAGGAAAATGCCACAAAAAAGTACAGAAAATGTAATGGTACATATCTGCTGACGATTACAGTTATCATTTAAGGAAGTCGCTATGATGTTTCAGATGCCCTGATAACCAAAAATCATGTAAATGAAAGGAGAAGACTATGAGAAAATGTTTTGTAACAGCGGCATGCCTGTGCATGCTGGCAATCCCTGTTTACGGTGCAAATGTGGACGCTGCGTCTGTTCCGTGGGATTCTGCGATTGGATTAAATGGAGTTGTTGGAATTGGTTCAACGATGACGGTGCCAGCGCGTGAATGGCATTATGATGAGGAAACAGGAGATAGTTATTACACTGGTGGCGTAGCTTATTATCAGCTTAATGTTACAGCAGGCCAAAGCTACTATATTGATTCAAAGGATATTGAAGGCATTGATTTTTACGATTCCACAGGATATTCCAGCTCTGATGAGAATTATTATGCAGTAAAAAATGAAACTATCTACATTCGTCTGGATAATTATAGCGAGGAAGAGGCGGCACAGGCTACCGTGAAATCCGGACAGACTTTTACGGGAAACGTAACTAAATCTGATGGCATGGGCGATAATGTATATTATTATACTCCTTCTCTGTCAGGACAGTACACGTTTAAGATTACATCTTCCGATGAAGATGCAGATCCAAGTCTTTCCATTGGAATGATGAAGAGAGATTATTTTACCAGCCTGAAATCAAAAGATTGTAAATGGGTATCCAGCTATGGGTATCAGGAAGTAACGGCGAATCTTCAGGCAGGAATCTGTTATGCGATCAGTGCGGATGTGGAGACATACACTCCGTATACGCTGACTTTGACCCAGAAACCTTCCGTTCCGGTATCCGGCGTGACGGCAAAAAAAGCAGTTTCCAAAAAAACCAAGAAAGCAGTGATCACATGGAAGAAGGCTTCTGGTGTGAACGGTTATGAAGTTACCTATTCTTTAAAGAAAAACTTTAAGAAGGCGAAGACTGTCAATGTTTCTGCGAAAAAAGCGAAAGTGACTTTAAAGAAACTAAAAAAAGGAAGGAAATACTTTGTAAAGATCAGAGCCTATAAAAATGTGGAGGGTGCCCGTTACTATGGTGCTTACAGCAAGGTTCTTAAAGTAAAGGTAAAATAATCAGGATGAGAATTTCGCGGGAAAGGAGATTATTATGAGAAAATATTTATTTCCAGTTCTTGGAGTGTTATTTTTGGCAGTACTGGCGCCGATGAGTGTGGATGCCAAAAAAGCAGACGATACAAAAGTAGATTTATATTATTATCAGCCGCCGGAATATGATGTGAATCTTTCAGCGGCAGATATGAACAGCGCGCAGGCAGTTGGCGTTGGCACTTCTGTCAATGTGGATTTTCGTGTGAATGATTATAAGGTATTTAAATTAGCCATACCGGCAAATCAGATTGTGCGTGTTGACTGGGCAAAGAGTGGAAATAACCAGGGCAATCCAAGTTGTATATATTATGATGCCAGCGGCAAGAGAGTGGATTACGAGACGGCTTTCGGTTCGGAAAAGGCGGAAACTTACTATATGTTGGCGTACAGTAACTCTCCAGTGGTAAGTTCCTTCACTGTAAAGAGCATGATGTTCCGGGACAATGTGACACAGAAGACCAGCGATGGAACTACTTTTGGATTTGTTCCGACTGTGACCGGAACCTATTCCTTCAATGTAAAAGATTCTGATTATAAAAATGTCAGCATGTATATTTCCGGTGAGTACAAAGATTATAAGACTACAGAAGGCAAATATACATATACCGTATCGGCAACTTTGACGGCGGGAAAATTCTATAAGCTGCAAGTCTACAGCCATGGCAAATACACCTTAACCCTCACCAAATCTGCCGCAGCGGACGCCGTAGCCAACCAGATCGCAGCCATCGGTGCAGCGACCACCAGCAACGGCAGCGCCATCGATGCAGCGCGGGCAGCGTTTAACGCACTGTCTCCGGCTGAGCAGAAAGTGGTTTCCAATGCGTCCACGCTGACAGCACTGGAGAGTCAGTATGCAAACCTGACCAAACCGTCTGTTGCCAAGGTAAAGATCAAAAAAGTGAAAGCTGCAAAGAAGGGCAAAAAAGCGACTGTAACCTGGAAGAAGGTTTCCGGTGCAGCGGGATATCAGGTAACGTATTCCTTAA
>CALWBC010000396.1 GCA_944375755.1 uncultured Mediterraneibacter sp.
CCTTTCTGCCTTTCGGCTAAAATATCTATATACAAAAAAGCGCCGGCACACAGTTTCCACCCATAAGGGCAAAACCGTACTGTCGGCACTTTGAATACAAACTTGACAAACGTGTGCAATGTGAGAAGCTTCCCACGATACAAGCAAGTATGCCTGCAAATCCTAACGGATCACGCACAAAAAATCAATTACAATGGTATTGTAACACTATATCTCGCGTTTGTCAAGAGCGTATAATCAATATATAGATATTTTGAAATTGAATTTTATTTACAGAACCAAATCTAACATTGGATAAATAGGATATGAAACGAACATCCCTTGCATCATCGGCTCTGCCCGATTAAGTAGGTTACCAGCTTGTGAACCGTCGTGGCCGGATTGCTGGCGCGGGTCAAAATCTCTGTGCCGTCCCGGCGGAGCTGCTCCGACCTTTTTTCGGCTCGTTTAATCGCTTCCTGTTGGTGGGGAAGAAGATCAAAAAATACGTCCAAACTTTTTTCGTAATTTTCCAGCCGTCCTTTTTCTTTGAGCAGCCGTATGGCTTCATCGGCGCCCTTCAAGTGGGCGTTGTACTGAACAAAATGAAGCAGATACCAGTATTCAAAGCAGGGATTGGAAAATGTGATGCCGTAACCGGCCTGCTCTGCAAATACGGCCGCGTTTTTCAGCGCTTCATCTGTGTTGTCATCGCAGTCGAAAACGCACCAGATCCGGTCGCCGTCTTTCGGATAGTAGGCGGCCGGCTTGAGCATATCCTTTGCATGACGGACAAGGTGTTCTGCCGCCTTGTGCTTGGACGAAATAGGAACGATATCTACAAGGCAGTTTCGTGTGCGGAAATGCCTGAAATATTTGGTTTCCGTTTCTTTGCCCTCACAAATGATGTAAATGACCGGCCGGCGTTTCCGCCTGGCTGCTCTGTTGGGATTGTATTCTTTCCTCATTCCTGCCATAGCCGGTCACCTCCAATAAACGGGATGGCTCCGAAGCGGCCCTGCAGATAGCCTTTGCGGATATTTTCTCCCTTGCGTGGGGAGAAGGAAGCAAGAGAATACAGCTCCGTCGCAGCGGATTTGTCGTTCTTTTCCGCAAACCAGATTTGATCCCGGCGGAAGAAATCCAAATCCAGCAGAATAGCGTCATGCGTCGTAAAAAGAAGCTGCGCCCCGTTTGTGTTGACAGAACTGTCCTGTACCATCTCAATCAGCCTTCGCGTCAGCAGCGGATGCATACTGGCCTCGATTTCATCCACGACTAAAAGAGAGCCGCTGTCCAGCGCCTGCAGCCAGCCGCCGATCCGCGAGAAAAATCGCTGCGTACCGGAGGATTCCTGTTCCATCAGCAACTGGAAATATTCTGTACCACCGCTTTCATTTTGAATACGGTGCGTAGTCGTGATGACCGTCTCATCCTTCTTTCCGCCAAGCGTCTTGATCGTCACATCGGAGATGCCCAAATCAGCCAGCAGCAGTTCCTTCAGGATACGCGCTTTCCGATCATCCCCCTTGGCGATTTCCGCGATGGTTTCCGCAGGGACGGACGGCTGATCCAGCATACCGGTCAGTTTTTCCAAAAACCACTTATAGGCGTTTTCCGTTTGCGGCAGGTTCCAGTCGTTGGAGGACACCAGATACAGCTTGTTGTCCGGCGTCCGGTTGCTGAGCGTTGCCTGCTCCGAGATGTTCTCCCGAAATTCATATTTCCCGTCTTCCCGGGAAAAAATCAGAGCTTCCCGGCCATTGGGCCAATGGTAAAGATATTCGCTGTAAATCTTCTTTGCATCAAACGAAAAGCCGTATACATAGCGGATGGAGTTGTAGATATACATTACTTCAAAGGAAGTCGGCTTCCCGTTTCCTGCAAAAGGCTCCCATGCAAGCTTCTGTCCCTTTGAGACCTTGGAAGCGTTGCCGCATACCATGTTCTGCATGGTGAGCAGGGCGTGCAAAACATTGCTTTTACCAGCAGCATTCGCTCCGTAAAGGGCGATAACCGGCAGCAGCGTCCGCTTCTCGTCAGGATGGAGCAGGCAGGCTTCCAGCGACTTGTCCTTGGATGCGGCAAAACTGATGACGGCATTTTCCTTAATGGAATGGTGATTTTCCACACTGAATTGTATAAGCATAGGCAGATACCTCCCTTTAGGCATAGTATATCGTATTCTGCCAGCATTATAACACATAAATCTTGAGTATTCAATATTTATAATGATATTTTGCAGAAAAAGTGCAAAATATAAAAATAAAACATCAACCGTTCCTTTTTGAAAAGAGAATATCAGACGATTTATCGCCTGCGGCTTCCAGTTCTCCCAGCTCTTCAAATCCCAAAAAACAGTCGGAGGAAAGGGCAGAGTCAAAATATTCGCTGCCCAGTGTCAGCCGCTGCGTTTTTTTGAAATAAAAGAGGTAGCGGAAACCGATCTGGATTTTGGAGCGCTTACCGAACAGAAGGAGCGGACTCACATTTTCCTTCTACAAAATAAATGCAGTTACCTTTCATCAGGCCACCCCTTTTCCAAAGTATCGAGCAGAGAATCGTCCGGCAAAGAAGCAAAGCGACTTGTCCCATGATAAAAGACAAGCTGCTCATACTTTCTTATATCAGCCATGCGGGGATATACCAGTTTTTCTTGTCAATCGGGAGGATATCGGAGGAAAGGCATACCACCGCGCCTGTGCCGATTTTAGTCTTTAGATGAGCTACACCTGAAAAGCTGTCTTCTTCGGACGGTTCTGCTTCAATCGGGGACAGCACCGAAAAATTCTTGACTGCGTCTTTCGGCGCGCTCCCTTTCTTTATTTCTATCGGGTATACCGTACCGTCCTGATAGATGATCAGGTCAATCTCTTTTTTATTGTTATCCCGATAGAAATACAGCGGCGGTCGTTTGCCGGCGTTTAGATAGCTCTTATAAATTTCTGATAACACCCAGGTCTCAAAGAACTGACCGCTCATAGAACTGTTCTCCAGCACCGCCGCGCTGCCCCATCCCATCAGGTGAGCACATAAGCCCGTATCGAGAAAGTACATCCGCGGCGACTTGATTACCCGCTTGAGAGCATTGTTGGAATAAGCGGGGATCAGGGCAACAATTCCGGAAGAAACCAAAATGGAAAGCCAGCTTTTCGCGGTTGGGGCGGATACGCCCACCTCCTGCGCCAAGGTCTCGTAGTTGACATTGGTAGCCGTCCTGGCTGCTACCACTTTAATAAAGTTTAAAAAAGCCGTTTCATTGGCAACCTGCCCCAAATCGCGGATATCTCTGCTTAAATAGGTTTCTAAATACGATTCAAAGAAGGTTTCCAGACTAACCCCTTCGACTTCATACAGATGAGGCATGGAGCCTTTATAGATGCGCTCAAACACCTCTGTCACCGACATCGGCTGCGTTGTTTCCAGCCGTTTCAAAAGATTTTCTACATTAACCTCAAACGGAGGAAAATGCTGTCCCCGGATTTCGCTGTTGGTTAACCCCTGCATCGGGACAATCCCTACGCGGCCGGCCAAACTCTCGGTTACATTTTTCATCATCCGGAACATCTGGGAGCCGGTCAGCCAGAAATCGCCCGGCCGCTTGCGTTCATCCACCAGTATTTTGATATACGGGAAAAGCTCGGGCGCATACTGCGCTTCATCAATCAGTACCGGCGGCGAATAACGCTGTAAAAACAGCTCCGGATCAGAAATTGCCATTGCGCGGATTGTAGGATTATCCAATGAAACTTTTTTACGCCCTGATTCCATCATACTTTCAAGCAGAGTCGATTTACCAACCTGACGCGGCCCGGTGACCAATAACACCGGAAAAGTTGCGTTAATATTCTCGATAGTGGGCCTTACTGTTCTTTCAAAAAACATGGGTACACCTCTCTCCTGAATATAGTCTATGCTGCCACAAACAAATTTATACAAATCCAAAGTGTCATTTTAGATTATACTATATTCGAGACTGTATAGTCAAGTCCGGCCCGTTATTTTTCTCCGATGCAGTTTGCTCTGCTCTTTCTTCATTTTTATACTCCTTGTCTGCCTGCCACATGGGCAAGCTTCATAATCGTATTTCCGTTATAGTGGGTATCTGCCAGATGCAGAAGCGTACCATAATCCAATCCCCTTGCCTGCACAAACCGTCCGAGCAGCAGGTACGGATCTTCTGCGTCCACCGGCACATCGTCATACATGTTGAGCAAATCCAAGAACTGAAGATAAAAGCGGTTTTCTTTATTTACGGGAATCCGCGGCGCACGAATGACAATGCCCAGCGCGTCATCCCGCTTGGCCCTGTGCTGTGCGCTGTTGGAAACAAAGGTCCTTTCGGCCGGCATAAGCGTCGTAAGACCCAGCTTGTGCATAACCGCAGCGCCCGTCTCATACCCGGTGCCGTCCTTCAGATATTTCAGCTCAATCAATTTATCTTTGTTGATGCCAGTTTCACCGAAAACGGTTTGCTTTGTCACATAATAGACTCCCTTTGCAAAAAAGCGAAGGTTGGGACATGTGCCGGTATCGATCAGCCGCTTTACTGCAACAGCTGCTGCAGCGCAGGCTTTCTTTTCCTCCATGTGGTACGCATCAGCAATTCGATTTCCAAGCTCCCGGATAAGGATCGGCTCACCGGGTTGAAAGCCATCAATCGCTTCCTGAATAAACTGGGTATAAGTTTGCTCTTTCATCGCCGCGCCTCCTTTATGATATATTATATGCAAAATACAATCTTTTATTCTGCAATTATTATATCATCAAAAAGGCGGTTTGTCAATGGACATAGAAAGAGATATCAATCCGTCTTTTCTGGCGGTTCGGAATGGTCGTCCAATTCTCCCAGCTCTTCAAAGCCGAGAAAGCAGTCGGAGGAAAGGGCAGAATCAAAATACTCGCTGCCCAATGTCAGCCGCTGCGTTTTTTTGAAATAAAAGCGGTAGCGGAAGCCGATCTGGATTTTGGAGTGCTTGCCCAGCAGAAGGGCAGACTCGTTGCCGTCATCGTCCATAATCCGGATTTTCCGGTATTTGCGCAAAGGCTTGGGTACAATACCGACACAGGTGCCCTCCACCACTTCATATTCCTTTTTGCTGATAGCACGGTAAAACGTGTATGCCCTGCAAAAGCTGAGGATGCAGACCGCGGCGCTCAACAGCAGCATGATTCTGTCCTTGGCAAACAGGAACATGGCAAGCCCGACTAAAAGGCAGGCAAAACCCAGAAGTACCGTGAGTATGAGGCGGCGCCGCAGCGGCGCCGGTGCGTTTAGGATTTTTTCCATTTCTCAAATCCTTTCAAAGATGATTTGCTTACGCAGATAAAGGTTTGCCACCGAGAGCATGACGGGACGGCATTCCGGCAAGTAGGATACCATATCGGCGATATTGTCGCTGGTAGTAAATTCATCATAATACAAAGTATCCAGCAGTTCCTCTTCACAGCAAAAGTCCAGCTTGTTTCTTTCAAAGCACTTGATGATCTCCGCTGTAGAAAGAAGCGTCTGCTTCGCCAAACGGATTACTTTCTTTTCGTCAGCCGTTCGCTTGTCCTTACAAAATATCTTTTTCGCTGTGGAATAAGGAACCTCTCCAAAAACGCAGAGCCGAAAGAAAGAGCAAAGACGAAGAAGTGGATTCTCCGAAATCGGCATGATATACAAGTCAGACAGTAGACGATACAATGCCTGCACCTCCGTATCTCCACAGCCCTCGGCAACAAGGCCGCGCTGAATCAGCCTACACATACAGTCATCAAAGCTGCGGGAAGAATAGAAGCCGGTTTCCAGCTCTTTTTTCTGATACAATTCCCGAATCTGGTCAGGCCTGAGAATCCTCCAATTTAAGGATGACCACACCACAAATTCCTGAATGTCCAGTATGTACTCCCGGTTTTTCAAAATCACAACGGGAATTTTACCGCCCTTGTTTCGCTTCTCGATGTGAAAATGGCCTACGGCCGTCAATAACCTGTTCATAACAACACCTCTCAATTTTTACATCATGATGCAGCTTGTCCCATATAATCGTCCATCCATAAAATAAACACTTGATTTTGGCGCAATTTCTGCTTTGCTCTTGAAATCCATGCGCCAACCAGATTGGGCTTGACGCCATACATGGCTGCAATTTCTTTTCCGGAATAGCCTTTTACCTTCAGTTCAATCGCCTCAATGCCGAGCCGTGCCGTACCGGTGTACTGCCGCTTGAGGCGGTGCAGGAGCTGCATAACGTCCATATCAGTAAGCATCCCGTCTTCTTGATATGTGATGTCCGGGATTTGCTCCAAAGTGGACCGCAGAATATCCGAGTCGGAATACAAAGGGATACAACAACTCCATTTCTGCTTGCCGCCCATCAGCCGGCAATGTGTACGAAGCCCATTGGCAACCACTTTTTCCGCATATGCTGTAAACGGGACGCCCTTCCCCGTCTGAAAGCTGGCGGCTGCTTTACACAGCCAGATACAGCCTTCCTGGTATAGGTCATCATACTCAAAACCAACCAAGGTCTCGTTGACAATAATGTGCCGGTAGATAACCCGGGACACAATATTTAAATTTTGTTCTGCCAGCCGCCGCTGGCTGTCATTCAGGAAAAGCCTTTCTCTCATACTCTTTCACGCTCCTCATTTTTTTCGCCTCCTTTTTTCATGCTGCCCGGATATTGTCATATGCCTGTGTGCAGATGGCAATCAACTGGTCGCACATATACTCGCTGAACTTGGCAATATGGGCCTGTTTCTCGTTCAGCCCCAGCTTCGCCTGCATCCACTTGTAGGCCTGCCGCTTGGACATCAACCCGCTCCGCCACATCCAATCGAAAGCTTTGTGCGCCTCGATACGCTTATGCCGTAAATCTCCATTGGCTAAGGTTCCCATCGGAAGCCTGGATTTTCGGTGTGCCGCCACATAGGCGTCGCACTTCGGGTATCGGTCGCAAACATAAAGATACCCCTCTTTTTTCGCGGCATTGCCATAAACGGCGCTTGACGGACGCAGCGTGGCCTTTGCGCCGCAATATGGACAGCGGATTTGAATTTTTTTCATAACCATCACCTCCAATACGATTAGAATACGGATTGAATAGTCACTACAGCGTGGAACCTTTACCTTGCGCCAACTGGCGCAGACGACAGCCGTTCTTCCAGTCTGTATTCCATAGAAGCCAGGAAGAATACAGTACTTCAAAAGCATGTTCGCTTAAAACGGCTATACATTCGTCTTTGACCGGCATATCTCCTGTGAGTTGCCGAAACTGCGCTACAGAAAAAACAAGCGGAGTGCCGTTCCGGTCTGCTGTCAGCAAATACTCATCGCACTGCTGATTCTCATATAGGCAAGATTTACATTCGATCCATATGGCGTTCCGCCAGTTACCGCAGGACGCCTGGAGGAATGCATACAGTTGTAAAATCTGGTTATTCATTTTCCCTCCAATGTTCAAGACAGGTAAAAAATACCCTTCACTATTATTAGACTACTTTTTTCCGAAGATCCCCTGACAGGTGCTCTCAAAAGAGGGAGAAAAACCGGGGCATTGCGTCATACAATGCCCCGGCACCTCTCATTTCCTTATTCGGCAGGAATCCGTTTTTTGCGATTTCGTATTACTATGAGTATGATGGCGCCGAGAGAAGCGGAAGCTGCGCCGACCCATAACCAGATGTTGAAATCGTCTCCGGTTTTCGGCGGTTCTGTCGGCTCTTCCGGTTCCTCCGGCTGCTCCGGCGGTGTAGTCGGTTGGTTGATGAAGCCCACGCCGGCCTCGTTTTCAATTATGACAACCTGGCCGTCCTCGCGGATTTCAAAGTAATAGTAGCGGTCGTCTTTGATGAAGTTCTCCGGGCTGCGCTCCTCATAGAGAAAATATCCGTTATACTTCAGCCCGTCCAGCCGGTAAACGCCTGTCTCGATTTCCGCCATATGGCCTACAAAGGTATCAACGTCTTTGTCAAACACCTTATTGCCATTGACATCGAGATAAATTCCAAATAGTGCATCCGACAGCTTGTTGTCCGGATAATCCGCATCTACCTTAGTCGTCTGGACCGAACCGGTAATCCATTCGTTGACCGCTTCGATTTCAATGCGCTGCGCCTGATTGCTCACCGTCACCCGGAACAGTTCGCCGGATAGGATGTATTGCGGCGGACAGGACAATTCCTTGATGACCCAGTCGCCACGAGGGATACCCAAAAAGGAAAATTCACCCGAGTCCCCGGTTTCATCGGTCATCAAAGCGGTCTCTTCGGTGAATTCGGTTTCATCCGGCGCAAACAAACCAAATACTGCTCCGGCAATCCCTTCGCCGTCCTCGTTTACCTTCAGGCCGTAGACGTCGCCGCGGATCAACTCGTTCTCAATAGGTTCGCCGTCGTTCACGCTGATGTGGACAACCGCCGTCTCCTGGTCTTGATAGGAAAATTCCACCGGATACTTCTCATCGGAGATAATGTAATGGTTGTCGGTGGTGTACTCCTTTACATACAGCTTGGAATCCGCCGGCACATCGGTTTTAAACGTCGCCTTCCCGGTTTCATCGCAGTACAGGATTTCCAGAAGGCCATCCGCCGGGATAGTGCTGCCGTCGGCAGCCGTCAGCTGCTCGGCGGCATACAGGCCCCAGGCAACGTGCCGGATTTCGCCATTTGTACCCAGGCCGAAACGCTCGTCCTGTTCGAGAATTTTTGTCAGGTCAATCTGCACCTTCTGGCGCTCGTTGGTGATGTGCGCCTCAGCGGTGGTGAACTGCGCATGCTGGCCCGCATAACTTAATACAACCGTAATTGGTTCCGGATTGAGCACCATGCCGTAGGGCGCCTTCCGCTCAAAAATCTGATAGGTGGATAAATACAGAAGCTCGCTGGTCGCCCAGCCATCCGAGCCGGTGGTTAAGGTGGCAACCGTATCGCCTTTGTGATGGCGGAGCACGCCTCCGGAGATAATATCCTCCGTAGCGACTACATCATATACACCGCCAACCAGCCCGGCTTTGGCATAGACCGGCTGGTACAGCAGCGGGCTGTCCCCGCCGCCGGCGGTGGTGACGGAAGAAAACACTTCGCCGTCTTTGTAGAGGGAGATGGTGCCTTTCTGCGGCATGTTCTCCTTTTCCACTACTACAACGGTAACGCCATCCTGCTCACTGGCTTCCTCCGGTACTATATCGAAATAGACCGGCGTGGAATCCAGCACATAGGGTTCCACCGTTTCCACCTCGACCAGAGAATAGCCCTCGCCGTAGGGCAGGCTCTCCGGGGTGATGAGCGTCCCGTCCTCCGCCGTGTAGAAGGTGTCAAGCTCCACGACCTCCGGATAGGTGATGGTCATAGTAATTTGATTGCCTTCCGGATCGTATAGTTCATAGCCATGCCCGGCTAATGGGACGGTATTGCCTGTTTCGGCGTCCTTTTTGACAACCATCACGCGGCTTTCAAACTGCGCGTTGTTTAGCAGATACCGGTATACCTGACCGTCCTGGGAAATGTAAATGTCGATGTCCTTAATGAACTCGGTTCCAGGAACGCCGGCTTTCGTTTGATGCAATGTGTACCAGCCGAAAGGCAGGTCGAGACTCTCGTCATAACCGAATTCATCGCAAATCAGGATATCCCGTTCGGCTTCTTTGGCGTTTTCGTAAGAACCGGCGGAACGCAGGAACAGTTCAAACTCTGCGCCGGCTTCCGGCGTTTCAATTCCTGTGGAGCCGTCATCGCTGTGCTTGATAATGGCAACCCGGCCTTTTAATACATCTTCGTCTGCATCAACGGCTACCTCGTTGTACTCCAGTTCATACAGCTCCGGCTCGGCGCCGACATCGTAAACCTCCGGATTGAGCTTGTAGCCTTCACTTGGTTCCAGCTCCTTGATTGTCCAGCCCACGCCGCAGTTGTACCAGTCCGTTGTGAAATCGCCGTTCGGCCCTGTAAAATAGCTGTCTACCAGCTGGCCGTCCTTGAACACGCCGTATTCGGCATTTTCCAGGCTGGCGTCGCCCTGGGCGGTACCGGTCTCGCTGTCGGATTTCGTCAGGGTAGCCCGCCATTTCTTCAGTACATTGTCAAACGACTTATGCGTTACCTTGTTCCACTCAATGGTAGCCTGCTGCGGGTCGGGGATAACGTATTTGTCCTCCGTACCCACCTCTTCGAGGGTATAAGTCTGGTC
This sequence comes from uncultured Mediterraneibacter sp., assembly GCA_944375755.1. Taxonomy (GTDB): domain Bacteria; phylum Bacillota; class Clostridia; order Lachnospirales; family Lachnospiraceae; genus Mediterraneibacter. Next base: position 10,154 of record CALWBC010000396.1, read on the forward strand.
TCCGGAGATCAAAACGTCCTCAAAAGTGGCGACGCCGCGTTCATCGGTGATGGCGTATTCATCAACAGGAAGGCCGGATAAACTGGTGCCGTACAAATGGAAGGTCTTATCCTCCACAAAACCGTCCTCTGCGGTTTTGGTAACGGTTAAGTCCCCACGCTTGAGAGTATTGCTGAAGGTTATCGTTGCCGTCTGGCCCGGGACAACCGTGACTCTTTTCGTCGCCTGCGGCTCATACTTGTTTTCCGTCTGCTCTGTTACTTCATATACCCCAGGTCGTAAATTTTCCAGTAAAAAGGTCCCGTCCGACAGAGTGCGGATATTCTGATCGACGCCATTTCCGCTGATATGAAACGGGACGTTGCCCACCTTGCCGTCTTCGCTGGTTTTCACCAGTTTGACACTGCCGGCCGGGGCGGAAACCTTCAGGTAGGCGGGTACCGGGTCGTTGTTGGCAGGCACGCCGCTTACCATGTCCTGGTTTGCTTCCTCTTTACCGGGCACGCTCCAAATGAGGAATCCCGTTGTCTGATTGGTAGACGGTATCCGCCGGTTGAGCTTTATCATCACTTCGTCCGTGATCGGCTGGGAGGAGGAAAGCGTCAGCTTGTTCCCGCTGATGGAAGCAGTGACGCCGCCATTTGATGAAACATAGAAATTTTGCAGGACGTTGTTCTCGTCTGTCAGGGTGACGGTGTACTTTCCATCCACGAAGTCCATCTCATAGGAAGGAGCGGAGCTTTGCAGTGTTCCCGTAAAGCTGGGCCGCTTATAGTGCGCCGCCATATCCGACAAAATGAGGTCGTAATATTCCTTAAAATACTTGTTGCGGCAAAGCTGCTCGGTCATAGTGCCGGTATAGCCGCTGACCGGATAGGTCTTGTCGTTCAGTTCCGTAGGCGAGCTGCGGAAACCGAGCGTGATTTGCCAGACAATCAGCTGAGTGGCGCTGTAGCAGGCGTTGGCATCTTTAGACGTCTCCAGATCGGTACGATTTGGATAGCCATAGGTGAGAGCAAGCGCCAGCAAGTCCTTCTGTTCCGCTGAAAGCTGTTCGTATTTGTTCCCATGTGTCGCGTTGCTGGAGCCGGCATAACTGGTATCATCCGGCAGAGGGACACCATGTTCAATGCAGTAGCAATACACGTAGTCCTGGCCGTATACCCACTGGGATTTGTCCGAAGTGAGGCCTGGGCGCTTGGCTGTGTAGTCGTGCATATTCCGGACCAGCGGAGCGACCGCATAGCCGAAGGGATTGTCTTCGGCGCGCAGCCCGTAGCCGGCCGTGAATGCGTTGCCTTCCGCGTCGGTCAGGGTGTAGTCCCAGCTGACCTCGCACTTGGAAAGGTCCATCGTAACGTCAGCGGCAAAGGCTGTCGTCGGGAGAATCCCAAGAAGCATCACGGCCGCCATCAGCAGAGAGAGCAGCCGTTTTTTTGTTTTTCTCATAGATAACCTCCTAAATTTGGGCGCAAAAAAGCGCCATTCCGAAGAATGACGCTCGTTTGCGCAATTTTCAATTTTATTTATCCGTACAGGACAACAAAGGCGGTATCGCCGTCTACCATTACCTGCATGACTTTGTAATGGGCCGAATGGGCGGGAACGCCGTTGCCCGAGTCAGTAGACGTCTTCACAATCTTGTCAATATGGTATTTCAGCATCTCAATGGTACCGTCCACGCCCTCGTATTTGACACGAGGCGTCCCCATCCAGCCGGCTCCGCTCTCCCAGCTGAACTCCAGCGAATCGTCCCAGACAAAGGTAAAGCCCTTTGCTGCGTAGCTTTCCGCATAGGCCACCGCCTCACGGATGATCCGGGCGTATTCGGCTTCCATATCCGGCTGGCTTGTGGTTTCCGGCGGCTGGGACACAGGCGGTTCCGATGTAATAGGCTTTTCTTCCGAAGACGGCGTCGCCGGCGGGCTGGACGAAGCCGATGCGGAGGAAGTGTTGCCGCTGGCGCTCTCCGGCGGATTGGTTTGTTCCGGCGCTGCCGTTGGCTTTTGCTCCGCAGGTGCGGTTGGTTTTTGTGAAGTCGCAGCCGTGGCGTTATCCGGCCGACTGGCGGAGGACAGTTCTCCCGCCGCATCGGAAGATGAGGCTGAAGGAGTATCGCCGGTGTCTAAAGATGACGAATCCCCTGATGATATGCTCTCATCGCGGCCGGTATTCATAGTAGATGCTTCGGAAGTGGTTTTTGCTGAATCCGATGCTGAAGAAGCGGCGGCATCCGGAAGCTCATCCGACCGGCAGCCTGTAAAAGCAGCCAGCAGGGTTAAAAGTAAGACGAATAGAAATTTACGCATAGCGTATCCCTCCCAGAACTGAATTTTCGTCTTTACTTTCTATATACGACCAAACGCCGCTGTTTTTCAACAATCAGAGATTTTGGCGGATAATGCGGGTGATGATTCCCAGCGCCACGCCGCGTTCTTCATCAATGCCGGTAACAACAAAGCTGACGTCATCCTTTTTTCCGGGGCGGCGGCGGTCGTAGCAGGAATGGGCGATTGCGTTGACGCCGTTGGTAAGCCGGATATACACCACGCCCTTGTGGACGTCGGTAACGGTGCCGGCGTATTTGCTTTGAATCCGGCACAGGCGGAGATTGTCCTGCCGGTTGTCCGATACACTACGCAGGTCCGCCTTGATGGAAATATGCTCAATATCCTCCCGGTTGACGCTGAGGACACGCACCAGCACCTGGTCACCCACTGAAAAACGGTCGCGGGCATCGCCGATCCAGTCCCAGGACAAATCGCGCGCCATAACAGAGCACTCCACACCGAATGCTTCAATGCGGATGGCCTTTTCCGCTGTGGCGATAACTCGGGCCTGGATAATCCGGCCGTCATAAATGCGGTACTCCCCGGCCTCGTCGGTGTCCATATAGAAGATTTTGCGCTTTTTCAGCATGGCCTCCTTACGGCTGGCGACGACGCTGCGCGTCTTGGATTCAATCCCCTTGATGACAAAATCAATCTCTGCCCCCAGCATGCGGCTCAATAGCTTATGCTGGCGGACAATCATGGCGCTGTAGGCATCCCCGGTGAGGTTGTTCTGATATCCCATCACCATCTCTTTCAGCGGGATAACGACTCGAAAACCCTTGTATTCCACTATGGCGATGGTCTTTCCGTTGTCCGTCTGCTCCAGGCCGCCCAGCGTGCCGGTCAGTATCCTGCGGGTGCGGTAGGCGTTATGAATTTCATGCCAGATGATGTCGGCAAGGTTTTCTTCCGTTTCAACGTCAGCGCCCGCCTCCAGCGTTAGAATCGGCGCCGGACGCGATGGTGTGGGATTTGGTTTTGAAACAGCGGCCCCAGCTGCCGGTTCTTCGGAAGTGACTGGCTCCGTTTCCTCCGTTGGCGCGGCCTCCGGTGCATTAGGGATGGGTACGCTGCCGACCTCCTCAGCAGCCGCTTTCTTGCGGCGGGTGCGCTTGGGCTTGGGAGCTTCCACAGCTTCAGCGGGCACCTCTTCGGGAATTTCTGAAACCGGAACCTGTGCGGCGTCTGTTTGTTCATCCGTTTCCTCCGTTTCAGCGGCCGGGATCTCAGGTTGTACCGTCAATTCCTCAGCCGCTTCTAAATTTTCTGTGTTCTTTTTGGGCATAGGTTACCTCCTTCATTTAATGGTCATCGGACGACATAATATCGTCCTTGGTTGCCGGAACAAAGCCCGGCGGGGAATGTGCTGTATCCTCCGGCGGCTTGGTTTTCCTGCCGGAGCGTCTTTTAGGCTTAGGCGGAGCGGCCACCTCCCTTCGCGGGGATTTGCTCCATTCGGGGACGTGGGCGGAAGCCTTGCAGGGCTGTAATTTGGAAGCCTCCGGGTGATAGGTATAGTCCAGCTTTTCCACCTTCAAAATCTTCCGCCCGCGGATTATCACCAGTGCCTGGGACACCGGAAGCCGCAGCACCTCATCCATCGTCAGCAGCTTGCGCCGGCCGACACCGCTGGTTTCCCTATATTCCGGCGTATAGTTGCTTATCCGCCATGTCCCAAGCTGTTTGGCCTTGCTTTGCACATGGACGGACACCTCGCCCGACCGCTCGCTGATGTACTCCGCTGTCAGCGGATCGGAACAGCCGAGAAAATACTGG
>CALWBC010000397.1 GCA_944375755.1 uncultured Mediterraneibacter sp.
TCAGCCAGGTCTGCGCATTTACTGCGCAGACCGTACGAAAACAGACCGGCTGGAAGCATCCGGCCTGGCGCGAAGCGCTTGGAATGGCCGGATGCCGTTACAGCTCTACCGAAGGCTGAGCTGTAACCAGAACGGCAGCATGGATTCTGTTCTGTATTGACAAAGCGGTAAAATATGTTATTATTAAATCAATAATAATAATGATTATTATAATTATTGAAAGGAGGCTACCTTATGCTGAAAGGGAAAACTGCAGTCGTAACAGGAGGGACAAGGGGGATCGGTTTTGCGGTGGTGAAGAAGTTCCTGGAGAACGGAGCTTCGGTGGCGCTCTGGGGATCCAGGCAGAAAACGGTGGATCAGGCGCTGGAAAAGCTGCGGGCAGAGGATCCTGCGTGGAAGGTGATCGGAATGGCTCCGGACCTCGGCAGCCTGCAGGAGGTGGAGAACGCCATGGGCCGGGTAAAAGAGCAGTTTGGCAGAGTGGACATCCTGGTGAACAATGCGGGTATTTCTGCCAGAGAGAGCCTGTATGATTATAAAGAAGAGGATTTTGAGAAGATCATGGATCTGAATCTGAATGCGGTATTCCGCTGCGCGAAAGCAGCTGCGGTCCTGATGAAGGAGCAGGGAGGCGGTGTGATCCTGAATACCAGTTCCATGGTGAGCATCTACGGACAGGCTGCGGGCGTGGGCTATCCGGCGTCCAAATTCGGAGTGAACGGTCTGACGAAGTCTCTGGCCAGAGAGCTGGGACGGGACCACATCCGTGTCAATGCGGTAGCGCCGGGAGTCATCCGTACGGATATGGTTGCGGCGCTGCCGGAGGAGCTGATCGAGCCGCTCATCCGCACCATTCCCCTGGGCCGTGTGGGAGAGCCGGAGGACATTGCGAATGCCTTCCTCTTTCTGGCCAGTGATCTGGCATCCTATGTTACCGGCGAAATTCTGTCCGTGGACGGAGCGGCCATGACCTGAAAAAAGAAGGGAGATAACGGGAATGAACATGCAGACTTTTTTTCAGCTTAATTACGGCGTTTACATCACAACAACCCTGGACGGGGAACGGCCCGTGGGCTGCGTGACCAACAGCATCATGCAGATCACGGCAGAGCCTGCCACTTTTGCGGTGAGCGTCAATCACGATAATTATACGCATGACTGCATCGAACGGACAGGACGCTTTTCCTTTTCCATCCTGGGAGAAAATGCGGATCCCGCGCTGATCGGCACGTTTGGCTTTCACAGCAGCAGGGACACGGATAAATTTCAGAATGTGCCCATAAAGACGGCGGCCGGGCTTCCGGTAATCGCCTCCTCTTGCGGCTATGTGGTCTGCCGCCTGATCGGAAGCCTGGAAACGCCCACGCATACCATCTTTTTGGGGCAGGCGGAGGAAGCGGAGATCCTGGACGCCGCCCAGACCCCGATGACCTATTCTTATTATCATCGTGTGATCAAGGGGAAAGCCCCGAAAAATGCGCCCACCTGGCAGCCGGAAGCGCAGAACGCAGAAGAACAATCCGTTTCCCGCACGGCAGCGGAAGAAGAAAATACCGTGAAGGATGAAGCGGCCGGCAGCACCGGGAAATGGGTCTGCGGTATCTGCGGCTATGTTTACGAGGGAGAGACGCTCCCGGAGAATTTCAAATGTCCGGTCTGCGGCCGCGGCCCGGAGGTATTCCGGAAGGCATGAAGGGAGGCCGGCAGGAAAAGGCGTAAACCGGTAAGCGCAGCCGGCATCAGATAAACGGCGGAAACGGTTCGGATTTTGGCAGAAAGTCCGGGCCGTTTCGGTCTGCCGGACAAAAGTGACAAAAAAAGCATTGATTGGAAAATTGCCACTGGGGATTGTTTGTGGTAAGATGAAGACAAAGAAAACGCGGCGGGGCATTCCGAAGGCTGCCTCTGGCCGCGGCCAAAACGAAAGGAAAACCTGACTTAACATTTCGACAGCTCTATGTAACAAATGGCAGTTGCGGAATGCGCGGGTTTCCAGATAAAATATAAGGGTAAAGTGAAGCAGGCCTGCGGACTTTACGAACAATTTGACATTTTTAAGGATGTTGGCTTCACGACCCTGGCATCGCGTGAAAAACACGCAGAAGGGGAAGAAAAATGGACAAACCGGTACTTGTAATTCTGGCAGCGGGAATGGGAAGCCGCTACGGCGGACTCAAGCAGATCGATCCGGTGGACGAACAGGGCCACAAGATCATCGACTTTTCCATGTACGATGCGCACAGAGCGGGCTTTGAGAAGGTCGTTTTCATCATCAAGAAGGAAAACGAGAAGGATTTCCGTGAGTGCGTGGGAGACAGAGTGAGTAAGCACATGGAAGTCGAATATGTTTTCCAGGAACTCGACAAGGTTCCGGAAGGCTTTCAGATCCCGGAAGGCAGAGTGAAGCCCTGGGGAACAGCGCATGCGATTCTCTGTTGCAAGGATGTGGTAAAGGGACCGTTCGCGGTCATCAACGCGGATGATTATTATGGAAGAAGCGCGTATACCACGCTGTACAACTTCCTGACCACTCATCAGGACGATGAAAAATACCGTTACGCGATGGTTGGCTATGAACTCGGCAATACGCTGACAGAAAACGGTTCCGTGGCCCGCGGCGTATGCGTGACCGATGAGAACGGCTACCTGAAGGAGATCGCGGAGCGCACCAAGATCGTCAAGACCGCGGATGGAGCGGCCTATACGGAGGACGACGGAGCGACCTGGACGCCTCTGGCGCTGGACACTCTGGTATCCATGAACATGTGGGGCTTTTCCGCGAGCATCTTAAGCGAGCTGGAGAGCGCGGTGAACAGCTTCTTTAAAAATGAAGTGGAGAAGAATCCGCTGAAGTCGGAATGCTTCCTTCCCATCGAGGTGGATAAGCTGCTGAAGCAGGATAAGGCTACCGTTGAGGTGCTTTCTTCCAAAGATAAGTGGTTCGGCGTAACCTACAAGGAGGATAAGCCTTTCGTAATGCAGTCCATTGCCCGTCTGAAGGCGGAAGGCGTTTATCCGGAATATCTGTGGGAAGAAAAGTAAGGAAGCAGAAAAAAACGGAGCACAGGAATGCTGCCTGCGGCGGAACAGGAGGCCGGCACGAACCGGTGGTTCGTGCCAAAGAACGGCATAGGCCGTTCTTCTGTGAATAAAATGCCGCCTGCGGCGGCAGAACAGGAGGCCGGCACGAACCGGTGGTTCGTGCCAAAGAACGGCATAGCCGTTCTTCTGTGAATAAAATGCCGCCTGCGGCGGCAGAACAGGAGGAAACGATGGCAATTTTAGTGACAGGCGGGGCCGGATATATCGGCAGCCATACAGTAGTAGAGCTGCAGAATGCGGGCTATGATGTGGTGGTTGTGGACAACCTCTGCAATTCCAGCGAAAAGTCCCTGCAGCGCGTGGAAACGATCACGGGAAAGAAGGTTCCTTTTTACAAGGCTGACATCCTTGACAGAGAAGCGCTGAACGCTATTTTTGAGAAGGAAAAGATCGATTCCTGCATCCATTTCGCGGGACTGAAGGCGGTCGGAGAATCCGTTGCCAAGCCCTGGGAATATTATGAGAACAACATCGCGGGAACCCTGACCCTGGTGGATGTGATGCGTAAGCACGGCGTGAAGAACATCATCTTTTCTTCCTCCGCCACCGTTTACGGCGATCCGGCGATTATCCCCATCACGGAAGAGTGCCCGAAGGGACAGTGCACCAATCCCTACGGCTGGACCAAGTCCATGCTGGAGCAGATCCTCTCCGACATCCAGAAGGCGGATCCGGAATGGAATGTGGTGCTTCTGCGTTACTTCAATCCCATCGGCGCTCACAAGAGCGGCCTGATCGGTGAGAATCACAACGGCATTCCCAACAACCTGATGCCCTACATCACCCAGGTTGCCGTGGGCAAGCTGAAACAGCTCAACGTATTCGGAAACGATTATGACACTCCGGACGGAACCGGCGTGAGAGATTATATCCATGTGGTCGATCTGGCGAAGGGCCATGTGAAGGCTCTGAAGAAGATCGAGGACAAGTCCGGACTTTCCATCTACAATCTGGGAACCGGAAAGGGCTACAGTGTGCTGGACATCGTGAAGAACTTCGAGGAAGCCACGGGCGTGAAGATCCCTTATGTGATCAAGGAGCGCCGCCCCGGCGACATCGCCACCTGCTATTCCGACGCCAGCAAGGCGGAAAGAGAGCTGGGCTGGAAGGCTGAGTACGGCATTAAGGAAATGTGCGCGGACTCCTGGAGATGGCAGTCTCAGAATCCCAACGGATACGACGACTGATCTCAGAGGATGTAAAACAGCCGGAACCGATTTTGCGGGTTCCGGCTGTTTTTTTAATGATAAAATTAAGAAAGATGCACGAATATGCAGAATAAAATCATCAACATGAGCAACTGTCTCTGTACAGGATCCGGTGACCGGGCAGGCCTGTACAGAGGTTCTTACGGAAAATGAGGTGAAAGCCTGTATTTTCTTAAAATACTGCCCGCACAGGACCCTGTACTTTTATGGAGAAACGAGTTTACCCTGATCTGTAAAAGGAGGAAAATCCTGTGAATCACAATTTTAAAAAATATATTCTTTTCTGGCTTAGCGGTTCTGTCTCTCAGCTTGGAAGCGCCATGACGGGCTATGCGCTGATCCTGTGGTCCTACACGCAGACCGGTTCTGCCATGGCGGTGTCAATGATGTCTTTTTGTCATTATCTGCCTTATATTGCGGTGAGTATTTTTGCCGGGGACTTTGTGGACAGAAGATCAAAGAAGAAAATCATGCTGGCTTCCGACTCACTGGCGGCGCTCTGTTCCTGTATGGTGCTGCTTCTGTGTATGCAGGGCTCACTTCAGATGTGGCATATCTATCTGATCAATACAGGAATCGGGCTGATGAATGCCTTTCAGTCTCCGGCGCAGTCCGTTGTGGTTTGTATGATGGTGCCGAAAGAAAAACTGAGCCAGGCCAGCGGAATGGATTCCTTTTCTTCAAACCTGGTGACGGTGATCGCTCCGGTTTTCGCTTCCTTCTTTTTCGTCTTGGGCGGGCTGGAAAACGTGATCGCACTGGATCTGTTTTCCTTTCTGGTGAATTTCACTGTCCTGCTTCTGTTTATTCATCTGCCGGAAGCATCGAAAGATGAAAAGGCGGCAGGTACAACGGTGGAAAGCACGGGGAAAGAGCCGGCGGAAAAGAAACGGGGCCCGCAGGGGGCCCTTACGGATATGCTGGAGGGATTTCGCTTTCTGCGTGAAAGAAAGGGCCTTCTGTACATCATGCTCACTATGGCCCTTCTGAATTTTTTCTCCCGGCTGACCTATGAGAATATTCTCTCCCCGATGATCTTGGCAAGAAGCTGCGGAGATGAAAAGACGCTTGGGCTGGTCAACGCGGTTCTGGGAGCCGGCGGCATTCTGGGCGGTATTCTGGTATCCTGCCGCCGCTGGAGGATCAGTCCCCGGATGGAAATTTACGGAGCCGCAGCTCTTTCCTTCCTGTTCGGAGATCTTCTGATGGGACTGGGAAGAAACGGCTTCTGGTGGTGCGTGGCCGCCGTGGCAGCCAGCCTCCCCATTCCCTTCATTACGGCGGGCCAGAGAGTGCTTTTGTATGAAAATGTGCCGCTCAAACTGCAGGGCAGCGTGTTTGGCGTAAGGAATGCGATACAGTTCGGAACCATTCCTGTGGGGATCCTGCTGGGCGGTTTCCTGGCGGATTATGTGTTTGAGCCATTTATGCAGTCGGGCGCTCCCGCCGCAGCATGGCTGGAAGGAATGGTGGGAAGCGGGAATGGAAGCGGCATGGCCGTGATGTTTTTATGCACCGGCACGCTGGGCTTTCTCGCCAGCGTGCTCGCCGGAAGAAGCCGGCGGGTCAGAGAGCTGGAAGAAGTAAAATAGCCCTTATAAAGCTGCGTTCATCTGTAATGAAAAGGAGCTGACAGTTCATCGCTGCCGGCTCTTCTTTTCGTCTTTCTTTTCATTTCCCTTTTCATGATTTCCAGAAAGCATTCCAACGTGTGATCAGGCGTCCCGGCCCTCTTGACAGAACGCCTGCCGCACTCTATAATCAAATCGCATTCAGACAGGGATTTTTTCAGACGGTCCCTGCATCATTCTTTATGATTTGTGCGTTCGCACATTCTTTTTGGCAGTTTCTTCCAGACATTCATGATCACATCAAATACGGGCAGGAACGGCAAAAAAACGGATTCTGTTTTTGACCTCTTTCTGCCGAAAGGAGGAAAATGAAGCAGGATACCCTATTTTACGAAGCTCTGGAAATTTACAGAACAGTATGGAAGGTGTTTCAGCCATTCCAACTATCAGAGACTGAGAAAGGTATACAGCATCTGGGTGTGCATGGACGTACCGGACTATATCGGAAACGCGATGGTAGAATATAAAATCAGTAAAAATGACAGAATCGGGATTGTTCCGGAAAAAGAGAAAAGCTATGATAAGCTTTCTGTGATCCTCATCTGCCTCAACGCGAAGAATGGTCCCGGAGAACCGGGAAGCCTGCATCATTTTCTGAACGTCCTGCTGTCGCCATCCATGGATACGGAAGAAAAGGCAAAAATATTTTCCCGGGTTTATGGGATCAGAATGGAAAAAAGGATCAGAAAGGAGCTGGAGGATATGTGGAATCTGGGTGAAGCGATTGAGCAGGAAGCTCTGAGAAAGGGAAGAAGAGAAGGAAGAAAGGAAGGCGAAAAGAAGGAAGCCGTATGGGAGACGCGAAACGTCTGGTAAAAAGTGTGGAAGCGGTGATGAAAATATTCCATGCGGATCTGCAGACGGCCTGTGAAGGGGTCGGTTCTTCCGTGGAGGAGTATACGAAAGCCGCCTCTCTGCTGAAAAAGTAAAAAAATCGAGAAAAATCGTGCCGCACATTCAGGCTTTGAGCCCTGTGCGGCACAGAATTTTTTTGATGGTTTCTGGTCTCATGTTCTCGAGCTTGCCGAAAATCGGCAGGTTCTGTTCGCAGGAACCGGCCGGAAAGGGAAGCGCAGCCGCCGTTACGCCACATAACAGAACATGAAAATGAAATGGCAAATGCTTCCGGCCATGACGAAGAGATGGAAGATCTCATGGGAGCCGAAATACTTGTGTCTGGCGTTGAAGATGGGGAGCTTCAGCGCATAGATCACGCCGCCCGCCGTGTAGATCAGCCCTCCGGCAAGAAGCCACAGAAAGGCGGGACGGGGGAGCGTGTTCCAGAGCTGGCCGAAAACGCCCAGACAGATCCAGCCCATGGCGATGTAGATGACGGAAGAAAACCATTTCGGACAGGTGATCCAGAAGGCTTTTACCGCCATGCCGAGGATCGCAACTCCCCATACCACCGCAAGCAGGGTATAGCCCAGCCTTCCGCCCAGCGTGACCAGACAGACCGGCGTATAGGAACCGGCGATCAGGACGAAGATCATCATATGATCCAGCTTGCGGAAAATCCGCAGGATACGGCCCCCCACATTGATGGAATGATAAGTCGCACTGGCTCCGTATAACAGGATCATGCTGGCAATGAATACCACCATGGCAAAAAAGACGACAGGCTGTCCGGACAGGACTGCCTTGATGAGAAGCGGCGTGGAGGCCAGAATGGCCATCATCATGCCGATAAAATGAGTGATCGCGCTTCCGGGTTCTCTGATCGTAACGCTCATAGCTTCCTCCTTCTGCTGCCGCATGCAGCGCAGACCTCCTTCCGGTACGGACAGGATGCGCTGTCTGTTGACTGAAAGTATATGAAATCTGTTCATGAATTGTTATATATGCAACATGTAGTTTTAAAAACTACTTCTTACATGTTATGATACTACAACAGATTGTTTCCGGTGTCAACAGATATTATACGGAAGAAACATAAACGAAGATCGAAAGATTTTCAGTCTTCTTCGATGACCTGGATTTCCAGATAATCAAAATCGATCTGCTCCACGAAGCTGTCCTGACGGAAGCGTGTTTTGCTGTGCCGGCGGAAATCCCTGATATTGGCATCCAGCCAGATCGGTTTCCCCAGATCGAACTGGATGCAGACCTCATCCAGCGCCCGGAAGACCTTATGTGTCCTGGTGTCCTGTGCGGGGTCACAGATAACGGTATCCCGGAGCAGACGGTTGTCCTTGAAAATTTTTGCCCATAAACGGAACATGATAGCCCTCACTTTTTTGATCTTTGGAATGTGTGCCGGTCCTGAAATACAGCTTTTTTGAAAAAGACCGGCTTCGTATGTCTGTCATTATAGCAGAAGGGAAACAGGGAGACAAGGAGACTGCCGGGATCGTGTTTCTGCGCGGAAATGGAGAAAGCAGGATATAAAAATAGCCAAAAAAGGAAGGGAATATATAAATTTTTTATGAAATATTCTCATTAAAAAAGAAAATGTGTTATAATATTTACGAATGAACGGACTGGAGAGAAAGATATGGAATTTGCAGTTGACAGAG
>CALWBC010000398.1 GCA_944375755.1 uncultured Mediterraneibacter sp.
GATTTCGTTGTTATTGCAGCACCTACGAATTACGATTCGACTACACAGCATTTTGACACCAGCGCAGTTGAAGCTGTGATTGATCTTGTGATGCAGTACAATCCGGAAGCTATCATGGTCATTAAAAGCACTATTCCGGTCGGATATACCAAGAGTATCAGGGAAAAGACGGGAAGTAAGAATATCATCTTCAGCCCTGAATTTTTACGCGAGTCGAAGGCATTGTACGATAATTTGTATCCCAGCAGAATAATCGTCGGCACCGATGTGAATGATACGCGGCTGGTTGAAGCGGCACATGTGTTTGCCGGACTGCTCCAGGAAGGTGCTGTCAAGGAAAATATCGACACATTGTTTATGGGCTTCACAGAAGCCGAGGCGGTGAAACTGTTTGCAAATACCTATCTGGCATTAAGAGTTGCGTATTTCAACGAACTTGATACTTATGCGGAAAGCAAAGGACTGGATACGAGGCAGATCATTGAAGGGGTTTGTCTGGATCCAAGAATCGGCACCCATTACAATAATCCAAGTTTCGGTTATGGCGGATATTGTTTGCCGAAAGATACCAAACAGCTGCTGGCTAATTATCAGGATGTACCTGAGAATCTGATAGAGGCGATCGTGGAAAGTAATAGGACCAGGAAAGATTTTATTGCTGACCGTGTACTGAAACAGGCTGGTTACTATGACTATTTCAACCGCGGCGATTACAGCGCTGATGAGGAAAAGAAATGTGTAATTGGTGTGTATCGACTGACTATGAAGAGTAATTCGGATAACTTCCGCCAGAGCAGTATCCAGGGGGTCATGAAGAGGATCAAGGCAAAGGGAGCCACCGTGGTGATCTATGAGCCGACTCTGGAAGATGGTTGCACATTCTTTGGAAGCACGGTGGTGAACGACTTGAAGAAATTCAAGGAGATGTCGCAGGCTATTATCGCGAACAGATATGACAAGTGCCTGGACGATGTAAAAGAGAAAGTATACACGAGGGATATCTTCCGAAGAGATTGATCCCCGATATTTGAGATCTTTACTTTTGTCCAGGGGTGTGGCCGGCCTGGCGGCGTCTGAAATCCTGCTGGAGAGAGGTCCAAAGAAAATTCTGAGGTTTTCATGCGGCAGCATCTGACGAAAGTCGTCCGGAGGTTGAAACCGTTCAACTGGCTGGACGGTTACGGTGACATGAGAAAGTACTACAGATATCTTGACTTTTTTTGACATAAATGATATTAATAGAAGGAAAAGACTCTTTTAAGGTGAAGATGTATGAAAAATCTATTCGATATACATTGTCACATCATACCCGGAGTGGACGACGGCGCCAGAACGATGGAGATGGCGCTGAAGATGCTGCAGATGGAGTATGAGGACGGTGTCCGTTCTATTATTCTGACGCCTCACTATCGCCGCGAAATGTTTGAGACTCCAAAAGAAAAAATCGAGCGTCAGTTTGCGCTTTTAAAAGAAAAGTCGGAAGCGACGATCGGCAGTGACCTGCGCTTGTATCTGGGCTGCGAGTTTCATGCAAATATGTCCATGGTGGAGACACTGAGCAGCAGGGAGCGCCCGACGATGGCTGGTTCTGATTATGTTCTGACAGAATTTTCCCAGGCAACGGACTTTTCTTTTGCAAGGGAGCGGATCTATGATCTGGTCAGCCACGGTTTTATTCCGATCGTGGCCCATGTGGAGCGGTATCCGCAGATCCGGAAGGATTTTGAAAATCTGGAAGCGCTCAGGGAAATCGGCGCGTATTTACAGGTGAACGCCGGGAGTATCCTGGGAGAGGAAGGATTCCAGATCAGGCGGTTCTGCAAAAAGCTGATGAAGAACGATATGCTGGACTTTGTCGGTTCCGACTGCCACAGAACGAACAAGCGCACGCCCAATTTAGGTCCATGTGTGGAATATATGGAGAAAAAAATGGGAAAAGCTTATACGGAACGCATTTTCATCCGCAATCCACAGAAAATCACAGAAAACATAGGATAGGAGAGGAACAATGGAAACAACACAGCAGAACAACGATGAAGTTGAGATTAATTTACTGGAACTTTTTCATATACTCTGGAGCAAGGCACTTGTGATCGTGCTTGCGGCAGCGGCGGTCGGACTGGCGGCAATGCTGGCTACCAGGATTTTCCTGACCCCGCAGTATCAGTCGACGACGAGAATGTATATTCTTACACAGCAGAACAGCGATACGGTGACCAGCAGCGATCTGCAGGCCAGCGAGCAGCTGACGCAGGACTGTGCCCAGATGATCCAGAGCCGTCAGGTAGCGGAGTCTGTGATCAGTAATCTGGACCTTGATATGAAGTCCTCGGAACTTCTGGCAAAAATTTCGGTGGAAACAGCCACGGATACTCGTATCATCACAATTCACGTAGAGGATGCGGATCCTTATCTCGCCTGCGACATTGCAAATTCCGTGAGAGATTTTGCAGCTGATGAGATTCAGAGTGTTATGAACATTGAGGCGGTTACGGTCTTTGAGGAAGCGAACATTCCGGAAACTCCGGTCGGTCCTTCCACGATGAAAAATACACGGATGGGCGCTGTTCTCGGATTTGTTGCGGCAGTAGCTATCATTCTGGTTTCCTATCTGATGAATGATACGATCCGTACATCGGAAGATGTGGAGCGCTATCTGGGACTGAGTACGCTCGGAACGATCCCGCTGGCGGAAGGGGAAACCCAAAAATCCAGAAAAAGCAAAACGAAGAGAAGACGGTAAAGGGAGGGAATTGTCGTGAATCAGGTTACTGTAAAGAAAGAAAAAAATAATTACCAGATTGAAGAGGCGTACAAATCTCTCCGGGCAAACCTTCAGTTCTGCGGAGACGATAAAAAGGTGATCGCGATCACAAGCTGTACACCGAATGAGGGCAAAAGCAGCGTCAGCCTTCAGCTGGCGATTTCTCTGGCGGAGAGTGGAAAGAACGTTCTTTTCATAGACGCGGATCTCAGAAAATCCGTGCTTCTTGGAAGCACGAAAGTCGGCCAGCAGACGGTGAAGGGCCTGACGCATTATCTTACGGGACAGTCGGAATTACAGGATGTGGTATATTCTACCAATATTCCGAAACTGTATCTGATCTATTCCGGTCCGCTTCCGCCGAACCCGGCGGAATTGCTGGGCGGAAAAAATTTCCGCTCGCTCCTGAAAGCGGTGCGTAAGGTTTATGATTATGTGATCATTGACACACCGCCGCTCGGAAACGTAATCGACAGCGCGGTGATCGCGGAAGAGTGCGACGGGGCGATTCTGGTGATCGAATCCGATGTGATCAGCTACCGCTTTGCCCAGGAGGTCAAGGCACAGCTGGAGAAGAGTAACTGTCCGATTCTTGGCGTAGTACTGAATAAAGTGGACATGCAGAAGCAGGCCTATGGAAAGTACGGAAAGAATTACGGAAAGTACTACGGGGATTA
This sequence comes from uncultured Mediterraneibacter sp., assembly GCA_944375755.1. Classification (GTDB taxonomy): domain Bacteria; phylum Bacillota; class Clostridia; order Lachnospirales; family Lachnospiraceae; genus Mediterraneibacter. Next base: position 3,442 of record CALWBC010000398.1, read on the forward strand.
CGCGAGGAAACAGGAGAAGTAAGAGATGAGAAAAGGACTTGTAGCAATATTGTTTCTGGCCTGTGTGGTTCTGCTGGCCGGAAACGTAGTGGTTTATGTCGGAGAAGACCGGAACGGCCCGGAGATCACGATCCCGGAGGAAACGGTTACTTACGTAGCCGGCACGGACAGTTCTGTGCTGATGAAAGGCGTCACTGCGACGGATAACCGTGACGGAGATGTGACAGACACCGTTACGATCGAGAGTATTATTCCCAACGCTGACGGGACGGAGGCATCTGTCATCTATGTGGCGAAGGACAGCAAAAACAATGTGACCAAAGAGACAAGAAAGGTACAGTGTACCACAGACGCCAGCGCTGCCGCTCAGGCAGCAGGCGCTGAGGAGGATGCCCCGAATGCGGATGCGGCAGGCACTGACGCCCAGGGAACAGATGCTCAGAATACAGATGCGTCTGCAGATGCACAGACTGCCGCAGACGACGGACAGGCGCAGAACGAGGCCGCGATCGCGGCGCTTTCTGCCGCGAGTCCGCGGTTTTATCTGACGCAGTATTCCGTTGAGGTAGAGCGCGGAGCGGAATTCAATCCGCTGAGTTACGTTCAGGACATTTCAGACGACAAAGACAGCCGCGACGAGTTGTACCAGGGAATCCAGATCTCCGGGGAGGCGGACACCAATACTCCGGGAGAATACATACTGGGATATCATGTCATTGACTCCGACGGAAATGCATCGAATACCGCACAGTTGAAAGTGACTGTGAAATAATAAATATGACCTGATTCTGACAGGTATAAGCTGAAAAGCAGAAAAAGCCCCCTGCCCCGGAACG
>CALWBC010000399.1 GCA_944375755.1 uncultured Mediterraneibacter sp.
TCCCGCGCAAACCCTAGTTCGCTCCTCGCCTGTGATTCGAGAAACGGCTGCTTTCCGTTCAAAGTGACCAGGAGCATCCCTTCCTGTTCTTCCGTCACAGATGCTGTCTCCCATATTTCCAGCGACGTATCCACATCTCCGGGATTTACTACCAGATAACAGTCTTCCCCGCCGGCACGCGGAAAACAGATCTGTGCCAATTCTCCCTCTGCCACCGGCCGTGAGACATACCGCACAAAACGGTCTCCTGCATATCCGGAAGGATATATGATCATATTCTGTTTCTCATCGTACCAGTACATCTCCGGTTCTATTTCTCTCAGCCGGTTTCCTGTATCCCAGCCTTCTCCTTTCTCCATCCGGTACAGGTGAAGACCATTTTCATCGGAGATGAGGCAGTCTCCCGGAAGGGTCATCTGAACCACTCCGCCTTCCAGATACGTTTCCTCCAGTTCTACCTCAACATTGCTGACCGTCATCTGCTCTTCAATCTTTTCGGAGAGGACGGTACAGCCCAAAAGGCACCACAGTACAAGCGAAAATATACAGATCACATTTCTTTTCATACCTATTTTTCCTCCCCAAATACAATTCCTTCCACCATTTCTCTATGAAAACAGGAAAACAGAAACAGCGGCGGCAGCAGTACGAGAATACAGCAGACAAACTGACGTGCCTGCTCCGTCGTAGAGACATAAGCCAGAGCAACGGAGATCGGATACTGTTCAAAATTTTTCAGATAGGCGATCGGCTGTTCTACCATATTCCAGGCGTCAAGAAAAGCCAGCAGCCCGGCACAGACGATCCCGCCTTTCGCCACCGGCACGGCGACCTGCACCAGGATCCTCGCCAGGCCGCATCCGTCCAGCTTCGCCACGTCGATGACCTCGTCAGGCACTGCCCGGAAACTCTGGGAGATGATAAACGTCCCGAGGGGAACAAAGATTCCCGGCCAGATCAGCGCGCCGTCCGTTCCCAGAAGATCCATCCGGTCAAGCATGATGTAATTCGGGACCAACGTTACCTGCAGCGGAAGCACCATCAGGATCATCAGGAAGAAAAACATCACATCTTTCCCCGGAAACCTGCATTTCGCAAATCCATACCCGGCCATCACCGATACGACGACCTGTCCTGCTGTGATCGTCAGACACAGAAAGAGACTCCTCCAAAAACGGAGCAGATACCGGGGCGTTCCGAGAAACACGTCATAATATGCCTGCACGGAAACGCCCGTCCCCTCTTTCCAGAAACCGCCCGCAATCACCATCACAAAAGGTGCCAGACAGAGAAACACCATCAGGCCGGCAAACAATCCGCTTCCCATCCGCGTGATCTTTTTTCTTTTCATGCCCGATACGCCTCCTTTCTTCTGACCCAACCGTAGGCAGCACCAATCACGACTGTCACTGCGAGAAACAGAAGTACCGCGGCTACAGAGAGCTTATTGTAATTCAGATTCTCAAAACTGTTATTCATAAAATGCTGCAGCATATAGACCTCCGTGTTCGGATGCTTGCCCCCGATCAGGAAGATCTCCCGGAAACATTTAAACGCATTGATCAGAGAAAATAACAGAGTAAAAAACACGGAATGCCACATCTGCGGAGTCGTAACATAGAGGAATTTCCGAAATCCGCCGGCACCGTCCAGGCTGGCGGCAGCGTACTGTTCTTCCGGGATCGTCATCAGGCCTGCCAGCAGCAGGACTACGCTGTATCCCGCATTTTTCCACAGATAGATTCCGATCACGATCCAGAACGCCGCCGGCGACTCCAGCCATTTTTCTATCGACACACCTGCCAGCAACAAAATACGATTCACCACGCCCAGATCGCCAAATACCACATCCGTCAGAAGCACGGTTCCCACGATCGGCATGATATACGGAAACAGGAGCACCGATTTCAGCAGCATATGTTTTCCTGCCTGCTGCTTTAAGAGAAGTGCGATCAGATAAGACAACAGCAGGATCAGCGGCAGACCGATCAGCAGAAAGCGGGCGGTATTATAGCAGGCAAGGCGGAACATCTCATTTCCGATCATCGCCCGGTAATTGGCAAACCCCACAAACACACCGCTTCTCCCGGCACTGCTGCGCAGGGAATACCAGAGAACCATCACAAAAGGAACCGCGTAAAACAAAACACAGCCCACCATCAGCGGGGCGACCAGGAGCCATCCGTTCCTGTATTCTCTCCATTTCCTCTTCATAAGCTTCCTCCTTTTCTTTGCCCGCAGTTTTCCCTACCTGAACACTATTCGGCCAGCTGCATTTTCATCTCCTCATAGGTCTGAGAGATCACCTCCCGTCTTTCGTCTGCTTCGAGCGGCGGTTCATTGTTTTTGTCCCAGGCCAGACATTTGTAAATCATCCAATAAAACTCCCTCTCCAGACTGGAGTAATAACGTACTTCATTGATCCGGTGATCCATCTGTTCCAACATATCTTTTGTAACATGATTTCCGCTCATTCTCTGCGCGGCTTCCAGATTTACCGGGATACCGTCATTATAGTTGTCTTCAATCTTACACCCTCTGCCAATCCATATTACAGGATCTTCTGTGGGGAAACCAACACCTGTCATCACCTCGTCGCTGAAGAGAAAATCCAATAGAGAAAACGCCTGATCCGGTTTTTCAGTATTTCTGTTTACCGCCGCATAAACTGTCACATAAGCTGTGATTCCGCCTTCATCATTCGAAAGAGCAACCGCCGTCTCTTCTTCCGTTGCAGCGGCATCTACCGCAGTACAAAATTCCTTCCCGACGTCTCCCGCCGCGATCATTTGTATTTCCGACTGATTCGTATTTGTTTCTTCTTTCCACGAAAATACTTCCTCCACACGTTCCTGGAGTTCCGCTTCCGAAAATAACAGTTTCCCTTCCTGATAATCTGCTAATTTTCCAAACGTATAAGGAAGGTCAAACCGTATCGCAGATGCCATGGCATCTGCCAGGACGGGATCCGGACAGGAAAGCAGTTCGGACCAGGATTCGGGAATTTCCGACAGATTTTCCAGATCGGCAGTTCGGAATACATACGCACTATATCGATAAGTCAGCGGAAGCAAAATCTGTCCTTCCTCTGTCTTTCCGGAATCCATGATCTTCTGGTTCCAGCCATCCGGATCCATGTACTGTGCATTTGAAATATAGTCATCCAAAGGCAGAAACAAATCGGAATGCATCGCTTTTTCGGGATTTGGAAACAGTTCCGGAGTTTCTTCCTTTTCCGTATTCACATCACAGGGCATAATAAAAACATCCGGTCCGCCGCCCGACATGATTTCTGTTCGTAGTTGTGTGATCTTCGTCTCCGCAAGCGTGTCATCGCTCGGAATGGCTATGACCTCGGCTTCTATACCATCGTTCCTTTCCGCCCACGCTTCAACTAAATTACGTACACTATATTCCTGCATGCTGCCTGTACACACAACCAGCTTCTCCGTTGCTTCTGTTTCCTGCCCTTTTCCACAGCCAGCCATAACCGCCGCCGAAACGCAGATTGTCACCAGCATTCCTACTTTTTTCAGTTTCCAGATACTCTTTTCCATCCGTTTTCCTCCCTTATGTGTCTTTGCGCACCAAAAACTACTCCGCCAGTCTCATTTTCATGGTTTCATACACAGACCTGACCGACTGATCTCTGCTTGCCGAATCCAGTGTCCAGCGATACTGTGTGCATAAATCATAAATATCGCTGTCTAACTCTGAAAAAAATCTCGCATTCCTTATCTGTCCGTTCAGAATCTCAAAGGCTGTCCGGACTTTTTCATTCTTACAATAATTCTCCTCAAAAATCTTCTGATTGACAGTGATTCCGTTCAGATCCCAGTCCAGATCAACTCCATTGGCATAGCAAACTTCCCCCTTCGTGAAACCTTTCTGTCCTGTCACCTCATCGCTGAGCATAAAATCAAGAAAAGCAAATGCCTCCTCCGCCTTTTCAGTATTTTTATTTATCGCAGCAAATTTGCACACCAGCGCTGTCACACTGCCTTCCCTGTTTGGAACTGCAAGATATGTCTGATCTTCCTCCAGCGCTCCTCCCACTCCTTGTGTTAGAAATTCAGGAGTTATATTTCCGCTTGCAATCGGTTCCGGAAACTCCGTCTCGCTGTTTTGTGCACCCACTCTTTCCAAGCCCGAACAGTACTCCTCCAGATAAGCCTTCAGTACTTCTTCCGTAAACGTCAGTTTTCCCGTCTGATAATCCGCCAGATTTTCAAAAGAATATACAAAATCAAAAGCCCAGAGGTTTCCCACTATCGGGCTGTCCGAAGCGATAAGCGTTTCCCAGGAGTCCGGTAATTCCTGTCCGGACAGATCACTGCCCTTATACACATATGCCTGAATATAGTAATACAACGGCAGCACTACCTGTCCCTCCTCCGTCTTGCCGACCACCAGCACGGTCTGGTTCCACCCACTGGTATCTATATATTTTGCATTGCTGATGTACTCGTCCAACGGTAAAAACATACCCGCTTCCATTGCTTTCCCCAGATCTCTGAAAAGGTCCTCATGGCTTGCATCCACCGTGGGCGGAGTGCATGACAGCACAAATATGTCGGGCCCTTCTCCCGCCATGATCTCTGTACGCAGTTCAGAAAGCTTTAATTCTGCTGATTCACCATCTGTCGGTATCTCAACAATCTCTACTTCTAATCCTCCCTCTATTTCCTGCCAGCCCTCGACCAAAGTATCCATATACCACCTGTTTGTGTCATTGATACAGACTTTCAGCGTCTCGTCCTCTTCCTTTCCGCAGCCGACGAACAACATCAGCGCGAAAGCAGCAACACCCAAAAAACATGCTCTTTTCATACAAATCCTTCTTCCACAAACTCAAAATAAGCTTTCTTTGTTTCGTTTATATTTATCTGTTCATAAATATTTACAACAAAAAACAAAATTTCACGAAATTTTTCTGATAAAATTATAACTCATCCCTATTATTTTGTAAATAAAACGACCTATTATAAAGATTACAATTTTCTAACTTCTCTTGTACGTCAAAAATATGGCTGCATAAATACGACAAAACCGGCTGCCCGGGAGTTTGACAGTTCCATAATTAAAAAAACGTTTGCAGGCCGCATAAATCCTGTACTTTTTTTGTCAAATTTTTCGTTTTTATATATGTTATTTTATGTTATTGTGTGATATAATAGGAGGATGGAGGGATCATCTATGAATCTTCACATTTCAAAATCCAAAAATGCAGAGTCCTTTTATATCTGCAAATCTTTCGTAAAAGCAAATGGAAGTACTTCTTCCATGATTGTCCGCAAGCTGGGAA
>CALWBC010000400.1 GCA_944375755.1 uncultured Mediterraneibacter sp.
TTCCTAACCATTTTGTTTGACTACACCGTATAGTACTTTTGGTTCCGGCTCTTGGGCTTCTCCGGGATTGTCATAGCCAGCTTGCCCGCATCCAGAAGAGGGCGCACATAGTGCTGCACGGCATAGAATACCGTCCCCACGCCCAAGTAGTCGGCGATCTCCCGGCGGCTGCGGGGCGTGCGGCAGAATGCCAGCAGATCAGATTTTTTGTTGGGATCAGATGGCTCCTCCGGCATTTCTGCCGTTCCAGAGCCGTTATAGAATATTACAACGAACTCGTTGCGGCGGTTCTCAAATTTGGGAGCTGGCAAGCCGTACTTTGCCAAAGCACTGCGCATGGTGGGGATGCCGGAGTAGCGATTCTCGGCTCCGGTAATCACTTCCGTCATCACCGCCAGGGCAGGGTTGCGAAGATCGGGCCGGGCGACGCCAAGCTGCTCCACCGTCATCCGCCCATAGAGGCTTCCGGGGCTGTGGATTTCCAGTCGGTCTGAGAAGAAGTCAATTTGCACCGGGGTGCCCTCTGTATAGATGCTGTAATCCCGGTGGATCAGGGCGTTGAGCACCGCTTCCCGGATGGCCGCAATGGGGTACTCGGTCTGATCGGTCCGCTTTCCGGTTTCCGGGTCAATGATGGTGCGCACCTTCATGTTCCGCTGGCAGAAAGCCAGGGCTTCCTCTACCATGGAGGGGATGGTGCCTTCGATGCGCTTGTTGTTGAGAAAACGGGCCTCGTCATCCGGTGAGGTGTCCCCGATCTGCGTCCCAGGTACGACTATGGCGGTAATGCCCAGTTGTGGGAAGTAGCCTTGGGGATAGAGGGCAAAATTCAGGACACAGGCCAGCGTGGGCACACCGTTTCGGGTGATGTTAAGCATCTCGTATGCCTGCTCCGGGGTGAGCTGGGCAAAGCCCGGACGCTCCAGTCGCCGCTGTCGAAGATAGTCTTCTATTTTGTCCTGGTCCATCAGCTCCAGAGTGGCCCGTTCCACCGGGCGCTCATCATCGTGCTGGTGCTTGCGAAACGCCTCGTAACTGTACAGCTCATAGTCTGTCATGGGCAGGTCCGCATCTCCAACCCGAACAAACGCCCCCTTGGATCGACCAGCCCCCTTGTAATAGCAGGGACGCTCGGACAAATCAAGGGCCGGGATCTCTGCGGAACAAATCCAAGTGCCAGGTGCCCACTCTGCCAGGGTGAAGACCGCTCGCACCGGCGGCTCCATCTGGTTGCACTGCTCAGTGACTTTCTTCTGCAGGTCTTGGGGATCGTAGACCCCTGTCACCTGGTACCCAGAGTCTTCGTCGATGCCGAAGAGCAGGATTCCGCCCCCATCTTGGTTGGAGAAACTGGACAGGGTATCATAGAGCCTTTTGGGGCAGTCCCTATGGGCGCTCTTCAGCTCCAAGGTCTGAGATTCCGCCCGCTGTTTGCATACTGCCTTAGCAAGTTCCAGTAGTTCATTGGCCAGCATTTTGCTCACACCCTCCAATTTGCAAAGTTTCTTAGCTTATTACCTAAATATTAGCATATTGACTTTGCTAAATCAATCGAATTTTGCAAAATGACTGTTGATCTTCTTTTTTGTGAATATGTAGGCTGCAAAAGCAGAGAAAGTATCATCTAGAGCTTGCGCCTAGATATAGGTACAAGACTACAGGGGGCAAAAAACAATGAGCGATTTTCAGGAGTATAAGAACGAACAATTGAGTGACTCAGAGTTTGCGGTGGAATATGAGGCAATGCGGCTTAAGTATGAGGTAATTCGTGCAGTCATAGATGCCCGTCTTGCCTGCAATATGACGCAAAAAGAGTTAGCAGAGAAGACGGGCATCCAGCAGTCAAATCTCAGCAGGATCGAGAGTGGAGCCAGCAGTCCTACCGTCGATATGTTGGCACGGATTGCGGCTGGGTTAGGGAAGAAATTAAAAATTGAGTTTCTGTAAAAATTCCAATATTTGGGAGATTTTACCACCCCTTCGTCTACCCCAAACAGCTTTTTAAACATGATACAGCATTTTACAATGAAAACCCGGAAACCATTGAAAACACTAGGTTTTTGATAACTCGTGAAACAGCATTTTACACGTCCGGGCCAATTCAAATCCGGGTGTCACCTCCAGAGAAACCACCAGCCAAAAGGCTGGTGGTTCTTTTTTGCCCTTGGCAATCCAAGGGCCTTTGGAGCTTTCAATACCCGGGGATATTTCTTGCCGAGGCTGGCTTCTCCTGGGTGTGCTGTACCGCTTGGCGGGAAAGTGCCTTGGCAGACTGTGAGGAAGAATTTTACACTTGAACAAAAATTCGGAACTTATTTCAATGGATTTTATCGAAAACGCGCATAGTTAGAGGAGAAATCTTAACAAAAACTATACAAACAGCAGAGGATCAACTGTGCTATAATAACTCTGAATAAATAAAAATGGGAGACTTTCGCTGCGGCGGATCGCCGGCGTTCCACAGGCGATGCAGGCGGCCCCGCGGAGGTTTTCAAAAGGAGTACATATGGCACCAGCAGTTTCAAAAGTTTTGCGCCTCGGCGTGGACGTGGGATCCACCACAGTCAAGACGGTGGTCCTGAATCCCGCCGACAACAGCGTTTTGTTCACCCGGTACCAGCGGCACAACGCCCATCAGGCAGCCACCGTCCGGCAGCTTCTGGAGGAAGCAGCCGGGCGGTTTCCCGGTGTCCGGTTCCGGATCGGTGTGTGCGGGTCCGGCGGGCGGCCCATCGCCGCAGCCATGGGGGCCAACTATGTCCAGGAGGTGGTGGCCAACGCCGCCGCCGTCCGGGCCCTGTACCCGGAGGTCCGCACCGCCGTGGAACTGGGCGGTCAGGACGCCAAGGTGATCTTCTTCCACTATGACGAGGCCACCGGAAAGCTCCAGACCTCCGATATGCGGATGAACGGCAGCTGCGCCGGCGGCACCGGCGCCTTCATCGACGAGATCGCCGCCCTGCTGAACGTGCCGGCGGACGAGTTTGAGCAGCTGGCGGAGCAGGGGGAGACGGTGTACAGCATCTCCGGCCGGTGCGGCGTGTTTGCCAAGACAGACATCCAGCCCCTGCTGATCCAGGGGGCGGAGCGGTCCGACATCGCCCTGTCCACCTTCCACGCCATCGCCAAGCAGACCATCGGCGGGCTGTCCCAGGGCCTGGAGCTGACGGCCCCCATCATCTTCGAGGGCGGCCCCCTGACCTTCAACC
>CALWBC010000401.1 GCA_944375755.1 uncultured Mediterraneibacter sp.
AGGGGGAGACGGTTCCTCCGGGTCCTCTCCAGGCTCTCCGGACGTTACTACCTTGCGGTCCGAGTGATAGGCAAAAAACGTCTGCCGCCCGGACACACTGGAGGTGGCCAGCACCGCCCACTTGGAGTTCTCATCCTCGACGATTGACGCCCGGATGCCCTGGGCTGCATACTCTTCGATCTGCCGCTGGAATTCGGCATCCTCATTGGCCTTCTGGCCCAGGAGCCAGTTGTAATACTCTACATATTGATCATAGGTGTCCGCGTTGGCAAAGCCTCCGGCGTCGATGTCGCCGGAGGGATCTCCGCCTGCCGATTTATCGCTCTGGTTGTCCCAGATGTACGTCTGGAGCGCCATGAACAGGGAGCCGGGGATCTCGCCGGTGTAGTCGGCGATGTAGCTCATCATCCATTTGACGTTTTCCCGGGTGATGGTGTCCATTTCGCCCAGGCCGGTCTCGGCTACCGCATCATTCCAGAGATCATCTGCGTCAGCTCCGGTAGCGGAACGGTAAGTGTAGGATTGAAGGAACGACTCCGTGCCGTAGCGGTAGGAGTAGCCCAGGTCCATACAATAGAGCTGCCGCCCCGCTGCCGTGGGCGGGCGGTAGGAATAGGACTGCCCCTGGGAGTTGAGCCGTGTGGTCCAGAGGTTGGGGTCCGTCACCGGGGTAATGCCTACGCCGGTGGACTCCGCCGCCATCACCGCTGTGGGCAGCAGCGACAGGATGGTCAGCAGGGTAAGCAGCAACGTGACAATTCTTTTTTTCATAGAGCCTCCTCTTTTAGAAAATGGCTTGCTTTCCAGAAACGAGAAAAAAGGCCCCCGGCTCCGAGATTTTCTCGGAGCCGGGGGCTGAATGAGCTGTAAATAAATATAGTATCTGTCCATGTTACTTCTCCACAGCCTGCACCATCCAGCGGTATTCCCGCTGGTCGCGCACACAGGTATATAATGTCAGCCGGTTTTCTAACGTTGCGGCTGTTCCGCTGGTATCCGTCTCCAGGACCTTTTCTACCGACACGACTTCATAGGTGCGGGTACCCAGTTTTGTGGTCCAGGTGATCGTGTCGCCGGATTCCAACGTGTGAATTTTGCCAAAGTAATTGTTTGTTCCTCGATTGTGCGCCGCAAGGCAGCAATTCCCATTCCACAGGCTTGTATTGGAGAAATGGCCTGCTCCCTTGGCCAGTGTGGCGCTGCCGGTTCCCTCATAGACCTTGACGCTCAGGCCGATGGCCGGAATTTTCAGAGTACCCAGGCTCCCGTTGGCGTAATAAAGGTCTGAGGTCACTTCGGTATAACCTGAACCGACAGATCCATGCGAGGACACCCCACCGCTGATGGTCGGGTAGTTCACAGGGCCCGCCTGTGTAATCAGGCCGCCGTCCAGAGCGCCGGGCACCAGATTGGGCGTCAAAGGCGTCCCCGATCCGGGAAGATAGCTGGTCGGGGAGCCGAATGCAGGTGGGATCAGGGCGGTGTTTTTGCTCCGGTCCACATTGGGATTCTCCCATTCGTAGATCGTTTCGTCACTTGTGGGCTGAGCGAAGAGGTAATCGTCCGGAGCTTCCATCGTGTATTCTAAGGCGCTGGCCTGGCTGATGCAAAGCACGGACAGCATGGCCGCCAGAAATAGGACCCGAAGTTTCAAGCGTGATCATCTCCTCTTTTTGATCTTTTGGAACACATACACACCTCCGGCAGTCAAAGCAATCGCCGCGCCGCCTGCCAGCAGGGGGACCTTAACCGCGGAGAAACTCACTGAGGACTTGTCAGTTCCCTCTGGCGCCTCTGTACTGCCGAATATCGCTGTATAGGTCACAACATCGCAGTTGGGCTTGGCCACCTCGCCGGAATAATCCGCGGTCACGGTGTAGCCTGTGGCGTAACGGGAGCTGCTGGTGCCGGTATAGCTGGCGGTAGCGGTATAATGGGTGACGATCCCGCCCACACCGTCTGTCTGCTCCGTGCTGTCCCATTGGACATCCACCAGGGTCAAGGTCTTTCCGTTGTCCTCGATGCTTTTCGGAATGAGGGAGACGTCCGCCTCCGACAAGTTCGGATAGCTTCGGCTGGCGGAGAGACCCTGGGTCTTGGTGGCGTAGCCATCCACCGTCACCTTGACCGTTGTGTGATCCAGCTGCAGGGTTCCGGTGTAGCCGTCCTCTGTGGTGATCTCCAACTCCGCGCTTAGTTTCTGCAGAATGGTTTCCATATCGTCGGTATTGCTGGCTTGGGTAACCGTCTCAATGTAGGGCTTGGTGTCTACGCCCACCTCATTTTTCCGAGTCATGTCCAACAGATAGTACCGGCGGCCATTGCGAACGAAGTCCTCTGTGGGGATTCCAGAGGGGTCATCTGACAGGGACAGCTGATACACCTTGTTGATACGGGGTTCCTCGGCCTCGCCATAGGTGTACTCCTCCACAGAAATAGGGTAGATGCCGACGCTCTGGCCGGTAGTGGTTTCTTCCCCGGCGGCCAGAGCAGGGACACTCCCGGCCATAATGATGGTCAGGGCAAAAAGGGTTGTCAGAATGCGTTTCAAATTAATTCCTCCTACAAAAAAATTAGGGGGGAGCGGCAGATACCGCACCCCCTCTAGGTCATGATCTTAATCAAGTGGCACATCTTAACGGCTGGGTTCTTTCTGCCGCTGCTTTTGGTCCTGCTTTTTGTGTTTATTTGCCCGCTGCGCGAGATACGCCTCGACTTCCTCGTATGTGGGGCAGAAGAATTGTTCCGGCTGCACTTCGTCCCACTGGATAGGGGCCAGCGTCTTCTCAATTTCTGCCCAAAGCTGTTTGTCGTCACAGTCCCAAATGTAACAGCCATCCGCCTCCAGAAAACCGTGATCCTGCTGGTCTACTATGACAATGTGGTCTGTGAAGCGGTGGTTCCCCAGGAAATGGGCGATATTTCCGGGCGTATTGAAGAATACATACCTCGACACTTCATTACTGTCCTCCACAGCTGCATAGAGCAGGTTTCCCGTGCGGACCAGGTCTGCAATGCTGGATGGGGACTGCGGTTTCTCGACAATCGGGGGAGCCGGCAGCGGTGCCTCCCGCAGCAGCTCGTCCTGGATCTCCTTCACGGTCTGTTCGTCTAATGGATGTTTGGAGAGGTCCGAAGGTAGATATCCAGGTTTTCCATTTTTATACAGATGGTGTTTGTGGAAATATAGATCGTCTGAAACGAAATGCAAATAACGACCTTGCCGCTGACCGAGAACCGTATATTCCGAAATCGATTTAATACGCTCAGGATCTCGAAGCACATCAAAATAGGTCTCTTTTCCACGTGAGAGCAGCCAGAACTGGAATGTATCAAATCCTCCCCTGGGAAATTGAGGCTCGCTCTCCTTGAATTTTTCGTACAACTGGCGGCGATCCAGTGCTCGATCATATAGTGTCATGATATGGTGCCAATCCAGGAGGTCTTCAAAGGAGCACGGAAACAATGTATTTAACACACATTCTTTATAGTTCTCATCGCTTTCGAATGGCTCAGATT
>CALWBC010000402.1 GCA_944375755.1 uncultured Mediterraneibacter sp.
AAGAGCCTTCTGCTAAAAGGAATAAAAAGTGATAGAAGAAGTTTAGGAAGAATTGTCCGAAAATAAGGATAATAAACTGACATTAATAAATGAAAAAACTGCCAACGATTACTTGACACATACAGAAGATGAGTAAATGTTGCGGACATGTTAAGAATGTGCTACAATTATGCGGATAAAGAAAAATATATATAGTTTTTTATAAACAGGAGGTTGTCATGAAAGGTATTATTTTAGCAGGTGGCTCTGGAACCAGATTGTATCCGTTGACAAAAGCGGTGTCGAAGCAGATCATGCCGGTGTATGATAAACCCATGATCTATTATCCCTTATCGACGCTGATGCTGGCGGGTATCCGGGAGATCTTGATCATCTCTACTCCGAGAGACCTGCCTGTGTTCCAGGAGCTTTTCGGTACAGGAGAACCCCTGGGGCTGAAGATGTCTTATGCGGTGCAGGAAAGTCCGAGAGGCCTGGCGGATGCATTTATTATTGGTGAAGAATTTATCGGGGACGACAATGTGGCGCTGGTTCTTGGGGACAACATCTTCTATGGCCAGAGCTTTTCCAAAACATTGAAGACCGCGGTAGAGCGGATAGAGCAGCAGAAAGGTGCTACGATCTTCGGCTATTATGTGAGGGATCCAAGGGAGTATGGCGTTGTTGCGTTCGATGAGAACGGCAGGGCTATTTCCATTGAGGAGAAGCCGGAGCATCCAAAGTCTAATTATGCGGTGCCGGGTCTGTATTTTTATGACCATGATGTTGTGGAAATCGCAAAGAATGTGAAACCGTCTGCCAGAGGAGAGATTGAGATCACCAGCGTGAACAATGCTTATCTGGAGAGGGGAGATCTTTACGTGGAGACGATGGGCCGTGGATTTGCATGGCTTGATACCGGGAATCATGACGCCCTGCTTGACGCGGCAGATTTTGTCGCCGCTTTCCAGAAGAGGCAGGGGCTTTACATCTCCTGTATCGAGGAGATTGCATATAAGCGCGGATTTATCACCAAAGAACAGCTGATCGAGCTGGCTCAGCCGCTGCTGAAGACAAATTACGGGAAGTACCTGATCGAAGTGGCAGAGGGATTGTAAAATATTTTGATTGAATAAGGAGAAATAAAGATGGGAAAAATTCAAGTGGAAACTTGTGAGATTGAAGGACTGAAAATTATTACGCCGACGGTTTTTGGAGATGAGAGAGGATATTTTATGGAGACTTATAATTATAATGATTATAAGGCTGCAGGAATCGATATGGAATTTGTGCAGGACAATCAGTCCAGCTCCAAAAAAGGAGTTCTCCGCGGCCTCCATTTTCAGATCAATTATCCCCAGGATAAGCTGGTGAGGGTGGTAAGCGGCGAGGTGTTTGACGTTGCCGTTGATCTGAGAGAAGGATCGAAGACTTATGGGCAGTGGTATGGAGTTATCCTGTCTGCAGAGAATAAGAAACAGTTCTTCATCCCGAAGAATTTTGCGCATGGTTTTCTTGTGCTGTCTGATTCGGCGGAATTTGCATATAAGTGTACAGACTTCTACCATCCGAACGATGAAGGCGGGCTTGCATGGAATGATCCGGATATCGGGGTAGAATGGCCGATCCCTGAGGGGATGGAGCTGACCATCTCTGAAAAAGATCAGAAATGGTCAGGCATCAAAGACTTTAAGAAAGCCTAGCCGCGAAGAAGGCAGATTTGGGAGGTAAAAAGGTGTCGACTTATATACATAATTTTCTGGCATATAAGGAGCTGTTGAAAGAACTTGTCAGAAGAGACGTGAAGACGAAATACAGAAGATCGTTTCTTGGAATGCTCTGGTCAGTCTTGAATCCGTTAGGCATGATGATCATTATGTCGATTGTATTTTCGCACGTATTCCGGGCGAATATTGAGAACTTTCCTGTTTACTTAATGTGTGGCCAGGTGATCTTTAACTTTTTTAATGAGGCAAGTACCGTTGCCATGAGTTCTATTTTAGGAAATGCGGCATTGATAAAGAAGGTATATGTGCCGAAATATCTGTTCCCGATGTCGAAAGTGTGCTCTTGTTTTGTAAACCTTTTGACATCCTTCATCGCGCTGCTGATCGTAATTGTGGCCACCGGGACGTCTCTTTCATGGACGGTGATCCTGCTTGTTTTCCCGGTGTTCTATGTCTTCCTGTTCTCTCTGGGAATGGGGCTTTTGCTGTCAGCGCTGGTTGTTACGTTCCGGGATCTGCAGCATCTGTACAGTGTGTTGACCACAGCCTGGATGTATTTGACCCCGATTTTTTATCCGGTGGAAATGCTTCCCGGATGGGTAAGGACAATTGTCACACATAACCCGCTGACCTGTATTGTGCAGATGCTGAGGGAAGTGATCATGTACGGGCAGGTGCCGGATATAAGGCTTCAGCTGATGTGTATGGTTCCTTGCATCATCGTGATGGCGCTGGGATTATGGACGTTTTACAAGCAGCAGGATAAATTTATTTTGAAGGTGTAGGGAGGAAAAGCGTGAGCAATTCAATTGTAGAAGTCAATAATGTCTCGATGATGTTTCGACTATACAGAGAAAATGTTGACAGCTTAAAGGAATTTTTGATAAAAAAACTGAAAAGGCAGATTTCATACGATGAATTCTGGGCGTTGAAAAATATTTCTTTTCAGGTTGGAAAAGGGGAAGCCGTCGGCCTTGTAGGGAAAAACGGTTCTGGAAAAAGTACCCTGCTGAAGACGATCGCAGGGGTTCTGAAACCGACAAAAGGGAGCGTTGCGGTGCGCGGGACAGTCGCTCCCATGATAGAGCTTGGCGCAGGATTTGACATGGATCTGACTGCGAAGGAGAATGTTTTCCTGAATGGAGCACTCCTGGGATATCCCAAGGAAATGCTGGAAGAAAATATGGAACGTATCATTGATTTTTCTGAGTTGAAGATGTTTATGGATGTGCCGATCAAAAATTTCTCTTCCGGTATGATCGCAAGATTGGGATTTGCTGTTGCGACGATCTATACGCCGGATATCCTGATCGTGGATGAGATCCTTTCTGTAGGAGACTGGCAGTTCCAGGCGAAATGCCACCACAGGATACAGGAGATGCTGGAACAGGGGACAACCTTGCTGTTTGTATCCCACAGCATGGATCAGGTAAAGGAAGTGTGCAGCCGGGCGATCTTGCTGAGTCACGGTGAAATGCTGATGGATGACACGGTTGAAAACGTATGCGAGCGTTATGGCGAAGCACAATAGTTGAAAGAAAATAGGTTTTACGAAGGAGACTGGGAATGATAATCAATAGTGAAAATGCGAACAGGCTGGCGATATATTTCTTCTATGACAGGAGAGGCATTGTAGACAGATATGTCCCGTATTTTCTGGACGACCTGAAAAAAAATGTCAGTGAAATATTTATTGTCTGCAACGGAAAGCTGACTCCGGATGGAAAAGAACAGCTGGAGAAGTACGGGCACGTAATGGTTCGTGAAAACAAAGGGTTTGATGTCTGGGCCTACAAGACGGCGCTTGAAAGCTACGGATGGGAGAAGCTGAAGACCTATGATGAAGTGATCATGCTGAACAATACGATCATGGGACCGGTGTATTCCTTCAGTGAAACTTTCGAAAAAATGGACGGCGAGGATCTGGATTTCTGGGGACTGACCGAATATTTCAAAATAAAAGGAGATCCTTTTGGTTACTCCCCTTATGGATATCTGCCGGATCATATCCAGTCCCACTGGATCGCCTGCAGGCGGAGCCTGGTCTCCAGCAGTGATTTCCAGGAATACTGGGAGAACATGCCTATGATCGAGGATTATGCACAGGCAGTCGGGAAGCATGAGTCCATCTTTACAAAACGGTTTGCTGACAAAGGGTATCGCTGGGCAGTTTCTGTTGAATGTGAAGATTTAAGGTCGTACAGCGGATATCCGTTGATGATGTGCCCGAAAAAGCTGATCGCGGAGAGAAGATGCCCGATCTTTAAAAAGCGCAGCTTCTTCCACATGGAAGATGATTTCCTGAAGAATACGGCCGGTGAACAGACCAGCGAACTGTTTGATTATCTCAGATGTGAGACGGATTATGACGTGGATCTGATCTGGGATACGATTCTTCGGAACTACCATCAGTATGACATTGTAAAGAACCTGAATCTTGCGTATATACTTCCGACAAATCAGTTTAACGAAGAAACATTTAAGACCCAGGTTTCAGATCATAAAATCGCATTGGTCATGCATCTGTTTTTCGAAGATCTTTTAGAAGAGTCTTATCACTATGTTTCGGCAATGCCGCCGGAAGCGGATATTTATCTCACGACGGACACGGAGGCAAAAAAAGCGGCGATCGAGAAAGTATTTTCGAAGCTGCCCTGCCGGAGGCTGGAAGTGCGTGTGATACAGAACCGTGGAAGGGATGTGAGCAGCCTTCTGGTGGGAGTGAAGGACGTAATCATGGATTATGATATCGTCTGCTTCGCCCACGATAAAAAGACGGCCCAGGTGAAACCGGGGACAATCGGCGCATCTTTTGCCTATAAATGTTTTGAAAATGTATTGTCAAATAAGGCGTATGTGGCCAATGTGATCAATACGTTTGTCAATAACCCGAGGCTTGGAATCCTGTCTCCTCCGGAGCCGAACCACAGCACCTTTTTTACGACGATTGGTTTTGAGTGGGGCCCGAACTATAACGTGACGAAAAAGCTGGCAAAAGAATTGGGACTGACGGTTCCAATGAACGTAATGGCTCCGCCGGTTGCACCTTTGGGTACCATGTTCTGGTTCCGTCCGGCTGCGATGAAGCCTTTGTATGACAAGAACTGGGAATATGAGGATTTCCCGGAAGAGCCGAATAAGATTGACGGTACGCTGCTGCACGCGATTGAAAGAATCTATCCCTTCGTTGTCCAGCAGTCTGGATATTATCCGGCAATTGGGATGACAGATAAATTTGCCGCAATCGAGTACAACAACCTGAGATATTATGTGAGAGGCTACAACCAGGTTCTGGTGAACAACGGGATCGGACCATATTATGACCAGATGGTTGCCCTGATGAATCAGGTGTTTGCGCTCCGCGGGTCTTTTAAGGCCGTCATAAAATTCAGGATGAAATGCTATCTGAAGAAATATCTCCCGCAGAAACTGTACAAAAAGATGCGGAAGAGATGGAGAAAGATGAAAGGCATAGAGAACCTTAACGGAATAGAGGTTAAAGGTGAGGATTAATTCATGAAGAATAAGATCGACTATATAAATATGCTGAAAAAAGTATCCCCTTACAATATCAAGAAGGGGATACTTTATTTCCGCCATTATGGAGCCAAAGGTTTTTGGGTGAAACTGTCGGAACGGTTTCAGAAGGACGAGATTGACTACCAGGAATGGTATCTGAAGCACCGCACCTCAGAAAAGGAGCTGGAGCGGCAGAGCAAGGAAAAATTTGAGAAGAATCCTCTGGTCAGTATCCTTGTCCCTGTGTATAACACACCGGAAAATTTTTTGAAAGATATGATCAGATCTGTCCAAGAGCAGACATATGCAAACTGGGAACTATGCATTGCTAATGCAAATCCGTCGAACCAGGAAGTTGCAGCCCTGCTGAGAGAAAAGTGCGCGGAGGATGTGCGGATCAAAGTGACGGATGTACCGGAGAATGAGGGAATTGCCCAAAACACAAATGCCGCGTTGAAAATCGCAGAGGGTGAATATATCGGATTTCTGGACCATGATGACCTGTTGGCGCCGGACGCCCTATACGAGGTAGTCAAGGCGGTGAACGGAAGGAACGGGGTGGATATGCTCTATACAGATGAAGATAAGATATCTTCGGATTCACAGGAGTATTTCACACCTCATTTCAAGCCGGATTTTAACCTTGACCTGTTAAGGTCCAACAATTATTTCTGTCATTTTGTCGTTGCAGCGAAAGACTTGATCCTGCAGGTGGGCGCTTTCCGGGCAGAGTTTAACGGAGCCCAGGATTATGACCTGGTGCTGCGGTGTGCAGAGAAAGCAAAAAGTATTGTGCACATTCCGCGGATCCTCTATCACTGGCGTGTCCATAAGGCTTCTACAGCGGACAATCCGCTTAGCAAGATGTATGCCTATGATGCGGGAAAGAGGGCGATTGAAGAACATCTGGAGAGGTGCGGTGAAAAAGGAGAGGTATCCCACACAAAGGATCTTGGATTTTACCGTGTGAAGTATTCGCTGAAGGACAAGCCCCTGGTATCGATCCTAATCCCTAACAAAGACCAGGCAGAGACACTGGCCGCGTGCATCAATTCTATCAAACAGAAGACAGAGTATCCGAATTATGAGATCATTGTTATTGAAAATAACAGCGAAGAAGAGACGACATTTTCCTATTATAAAGAGATTGAAGGGGAAAATGTCAAAGTCGTATACTGGGACGGGGAATTCAATTATTCCGCCATCAACAATTTCGGCGTCAGGC
>CALWBC010000403.1 GCA_944375755.1 uncultured Mediterraneibacter sp.
CCACAGGATCCGCAGATCCTCCGCTAAGTTTTTTATCCCTGTCAGGGTACTCAGGGATAAGTTTAAGGGGAAATATCTTTCTCTGCTGAACATCTGCTATCAAAAGGGGGAACTTGTTTTTTCATCCTCCTGCAGTACTTTGCAGGATCCCTGCATCTGGAAGGTGTTCAAAAACAACCTTTATGAAAAAGACTGGTGTCCATACATCGAAGAAACCTTCAACGGTTTCGGCAATGCGATCGAATACCTGGGACGGTATACCCACCGGGTCGCCATCTCCAACAACCGGATCCTGGCCGTGATGGAAACAGAGGTTTCCTTCTCCGCACGGGGAAAAAAGCCCGGTGACCCAAAACGGGAGATCACCATCAGCCACGAAGAATTTATCCGCCGGTTCCTGATGCACGTGCTCCCCACCGGTTTCCAGAAGATCCGGTACTATGGTTTTCTTAATAACCGGATGAAATCCAGGAACCTGAAAATAATCTTCCGGATCCAGGGCGGCCAGAGATTTCGGAAGCGTTATGCCGGGCTGTCCATGGCAGAACTGCTCAAAGCGGTCTGGAACATTGACCTGTCCATCTGTCCGGAATGCGGCTGTGCTTCCATGCAGCAGCTGGGGAAGAGTTATGCTCCTTTCCCATAACGCATGGTCCTTTCCATACCGATTTTTTAAGGCCTCCCATTGGAAGGCCCGCGAAGCATGCCCGAAAAAAGGTCTACCGGAAGAAAAGCTGCGGGATCTTTCTGTTTTTATATGGATCACAGCGATTTTAAGGCATCCCGGAAAGATACAAATCCCATAGTTCTCTGGCTAACCGTCCGCGAATTGGTACAATTGGAAAGAATCACATTCAGAGCAGTCCGTTTTTACTTAGGGCTGCTCTTTTTCTCGCTCTGAATCTGATACTTTCCTAAAGAATGATACAACATCATAACATAATAAGTCTGCGTCCGATTCAGTATTTGGAGGAAGTTCTATCTTTTTAAAAAATGAGAATGTAATCTTTGGGAGGAAAAAACCATTCATGCGTTTGGCGTGTATGCCTTGCAAGTTTAGTTGACAAAAGGGGTTAAAAAAGGGTATAATCCATTTGAAATGGAGGGCCGCATATGGAAAGGCAGGGGTTTCTGGATCAAATTGCGGATTTGAAGGCTCGGATCAATGAGCTTCCGAAAGGATATATCTCAAGGAAAACCATCAATAAAAAGACATACTATTATCATCAATGGTCGGAAAGCGGCGTCAAGCAGAGCCGGTATCTGCATGACGAGGAAATCCGGCCACTGGCTGAAAAGATTGAACAGAGGAAAGCGCTGCAGGCACGGCTTCGCAGCCTGAAAAATGGGCCGGAGGCATCTGGCAGAAAGCGAAATGAGGTGAACAGCTTGAAGTGTACCCTGATGCATAAACGGATCGCCGTGGCGGAGATGGAGTTGGATGACGCCACCGGCTTGATACAAAAGATCAGTACGGTCTATGCGCCGGAGCATTTTCCCGTGGGAATCACAGTAAAAAAAGGTGCTGCTGACCGGGCGGCGTTAAACGAGTGGTGGACAGACCGGTCTATCCCGGCCAGCCGATCCGGAGTCCGGGAGGCGCTGGAAACCTTGGAGATTACCAGTACAAAAATGCTTCTGGTGCGCTGTTATGGACTGAGCCTTTCGGATCAGTATTGGATCTGTCCGGAAGGTTCCAGTCTGACTTGGGAAACGATCAACTTTTTTGACAATGATTTCTCAGACGATATCGGAGACGTCCTGTTCGGGGCGGATAAGAAAGCGGATGCTTTGGATTTTTCTTCCCCGGATAATACTTCGGACGGGAACTTGAAAAAACGATGGAAGATCATAGACGGGAAACGATGTCTGGTAAAAGGCGGCAGCAACCCGTTCCGACAGCAGCCCTTTAATGAGGTCATTGCCGCCGGGATCATGGAACGCCTTAGCATCCCCCACATACCGTATGAGGTTACCTGGAACAAAGGCGCACCTTACAGTGTGTGTGAAGATTTTGTTACAAGGGATACGGAATTGGTTCCGGCATGGCGCATCCTCAAGACGCAGAAAAAAAGCAACAGCGTCTCGGTGTATCAGCATTTTGTCAACTGCTGTGAAGGGCTTGGCATCCATGATGCTGTTCCCTTCCTGGACCGCATGATCGTGCTGGATTATATTATCGCCAATGAGGACCGGCATTTTAATAATTTCGGTATGCTGCGGGAGGCTGAAACTCTGAAATGGATCGGTTTTGCACCGATTTATGACAGCGGCTCTTCCCTGGGCTATGATAAGATGCCCATGCAGATACGCTCGGAGAAAGATGTGGTCTGCAAGCCCTTTAAAAACCACCATGCAGAGCAATTAAAGCTGGTGTCTGACTTTAGCTGGATTGATTTTGACCGGCTGGAAGATGTGGATGAGCTGATCGAGAGTGTGCTGACAGCAGAAGGAACGGAGGACTATATAGATGAAATCCGTATCCGTGCCATCACAGGATCAGTCAAACGGAGAATCGAGTATCTTTCCCAGCTTGCCATAAGCCAGATACCGGTGCAGGAACATTCTACGGAGGATGATGTGGAAGAAAATATTGCCGCAGATTATGCACCAAAAATGGATCTGTAATCACGCAGTCTGTGATACCGTCACAGCTTATCGATACAAAAATCAAACAACGTAACAATTATCAGTCGTTTTGCGGAAGCAGAGCGGCTGTTTTTTCTTGCCTTTTTTGTTCCCGCAAAGCGGCGGCAAGGAGGTAAGAAATGTTCAAACGAAAACCCAAGGTGCTGACACCGGAGCAGATGGAAGAAATCCGCACCAAGGACTTCTTCGACTGCATCCTGCCGGGTACCATCAAGTTCCTTTCCGACCACTATATCGTTGGAGACAGTTACCGCTGCGTGTGGGCCATCCGGGAGTACCCGCCCTCCACCGAGGAACAGGCCATCCTTTCCCAGCTTGCTGACCGCAATGGCGTAACGCTTCGGATCTACCACCGGCTTGTGGAGGCCATGGAACAGAGGAAGATCCTGCAGAACGCCACCCGGAAGAACAAGCTGATGAGTACCGGCAGCGATGTGAATGAAACCATCGAGGCCGAAGGAAATCTGCAGGATGTGGTGGAGCTTCTGGCCAACCTTCGGAAAAACAAGGAACCGCTTCTCCATTGCTCCGTGTTCATTGAGCTGAAAGCCAAGGGCATGGATGCCTTAAAGGAGCTGCAGTCAGAGATCGCCATGGAGCTGACTCGCTCCAAGATCACGGTTGACCGACTTACCCTCCGGCAGAAGGAAGGATATCTTTCTGTTCTGCCTGTGGGGGCCAATCAGTTCGGGGCGCAGTTCGAGCGTGTGCTGCCCGCCAGCTCCGTAGCCAACCTGTACCCCTTTAACTTTTCCGGCAAGACCGATCCCCGTGGTATCTACCTGGGCCGGGATAAGTATGGCACCAATATCCTGGTGGACTTTGACCGGCGCAGCGAGGATAAGACCACCAGCAATATCCTGATCCTGGGCAATTCCGGCCAGGGGAAATCCTATCTCTTAAAGCTGATCCTGATCAACTTAAGGGAGACAGGAAAGCTGGTCATCGCCTTAGATGTGGAGGCGGAATACGAGGAACTGACGGAGGCCCTGGGTGGCTGCTACATCGATTTCATGTCCGGCGAGTACATCGTCAACCCCTTAGAGCCAAAGGCATGGGGCGATG
>CALWBC010000404.1 GCA_944375755.1 uncultured Mediterraneibacter sp.
ACGACTGTAGGTCTAATGTGGAGTCTAATATAGCCATGATATAAAATCCTTCCTTTGATATAGGCTTATTATACTCCTTATTCAATCATTATAAAACAGATAAATACTAATAAATGCGGAAGAACCAATTTAGTTTTGCAATCGACGATTTTTACCGTTTAAAACTGTTTTTTGAAACTTCCTATTGACTTGGCAGGAAATAAGTTTTAACATTTTTAGTAATAGATTCATTCTGTGCTATGTATCATTAATGTTATATTGCTGATGCCGGCATGGAAATCTAAGGGAGTGATAGAAAAATGTATAGGAGAAAAGGACGTATCCTTGCCGGTCTGCTGGCAATGGTCCTGGTCTTTACGTCGGGCGGAGTATCTGTGCTCGCGGATGAGACAGATGATCAGGTTTATACGGCCGGACTCTGCGAGCATCATCAGGAACATACAGCTGATTGCGGTTATGATGAAGCCACAGGGACCCCGTGCACGTATGAGTGTGATATCTGCGGCAGTGATGCTTCTGACGGGGAGAAGACGGACCAGAACGGTTCCGGTCAGAATACAGGATCAGAAGATGGAGAAAACACGGAAGATACGTCAGAAGACACAACATCAGGCGGAGCAGCGACAGCTGGGGATACAGCAGATAAAACCGGGACAGATGAAACGGCTAATGCAGCGACGATAGCTGACTGGTCGTGGATCGATGAAGACGGCATCCTGCAGGAGAATGACGGCGTCTGGGGAATCGGCGTGCCGGGAGCCAGTGAGGACGACCCGCTGACACAGGATGCATTGCTGGAGATGCTGCCAAAACAGATCAATGCTACTCTGTCGGACGGCAGTGATGTGACCATAGATCTGACATGGGATCTGTCTGCGATACCGGAAGAGGGAGTCTGGAGCGGAGATTATACCGTGTCCGCTAACGTGGATGGAACGTATAGCGTCAGCGAGGATGTGCCTGCACTGCAGGTGACCGTGACGGCCGGAGGCGGTGAAAATTACGCCAGTGAGGATAACCTTGCCAACGGGAGAGTAGAGGGCATATCCCCGCAGGGAACGACGATCAATGTGTTTGATTACTGGCAGACAGACAATGCTGAGCCGGCTGGCGATTATGAATCGGACAGAGACCAGGGGATCAATAAAAACACGGTATTGAAGTTCGGATCGGGAATGGCGACCTCGTCGGGGGATAATGCGACAAAAGATAATGTAAATGCCTATACATCCAGCGAGCAGGTCCGCCAGGGTATTGTTAACCGAACGCTGACGGACGGTTATCCCTCACTGAGTGATGAGGTAGATGACAGCCAGAGTTCTCTGGAGTATCTGTTCAGCCCGTCAGTGGCTCATGAAGGAAAAGCATCGTATCGTGATGCGGAAGGTCTGCTTCAGGTGGATGACGAGGGGTACTACTATTATGACAGTATCAAGACTTTTGCCGAACTTGACAGAGAAACAGCAAAGTTCACGCTGTACGAAGGAAATTATTATAGTCAAAAAAATAAGGGGGAGGTAGGAGGCGCAGTGGCGGCCGCTGGAACCAGCCCGGACGGGCAGTTTTTCCCCTTTGCTTCCGCGTCGGAGGTTTATAAAGATGCTGAGGATGGGAACGGGATAAGCTTAAATCCGGATATAGATTCAAAAAACGCGACTATACAGCATTATTTCGGCCTGACGATGTCCACCCGGTTTGTACAGCAGGACGGAGGATTTACAGACAACACACAGGGCACTCCCGTGACTTATGAATTCAGCGGCGATGACGATGTGTGGGTCTTTATCGACGGAGTGCTCGTGGCTGACCTGGGAGGTATCCATGACAGGGCGTCCCTCAAGATCGATTTCTCGAACGGGGATATCGTGATCAATCAAGGTACGGGTCATGGGAAGACCTCCACGCTCCACCAACAGTTTAGCAATGCCGGAAAAGAAAGCAGCACCAAGTGGTCTGAGGATAATCAGAATACTTTCGCAGATGGAACGTACCATACGCTCAACTTTTATTATCTGGAGCGGGGCGGCACAGACTCTAATATGTCTCTGAAGTTTAACCTGGTATCGGTACCTGCAAGCGGGATCATCAAGGTCGATCAGGCAGGCAATTATATCCGCGGGGCAGAGTTCGTACTTTATAAAGCGGATGAGCATTATCGATACAATGAAGATACAGATGCTGTCTGCAGCGGTACAACGGACAGCGATGGTGAGCTGATCTTTACACAGATAAATGACGCCGGCGCGGAGGTGCCGGTCAGTCTGGGAGAATTATATACACAGGGAATACACAATCTTGTCCTGGCAGAAGAGACGACGCCGGCGGGCTACCGCAGTTTTGGCGAAATGCACATCCGCCTTGCACAGTCAGCAGGGAGAGCGGTGTTTGCCCTGTCGGAGAATCAATGGGATACAGGCGCGTACGCATCCGGTAATGTAAGAGTCCAGGCAGATGCAGAACTTACCGTGAACAAAGGCGGAGGGACTGCAACAGTGAATACTGCGTATGGTACCCTGTTTGCCGTCGTCCTGCAGCGTCAGGATACGACTAAACCAATCGATGATGCGTCAAACTGGAGAGCGGTCTATGGAGATCCGCTGTCCGGATGGCATGTAGTCGGGTCCTCCGACGGGTCAGGCGGGAATGATACTCTGGCCGGTATAATCACGGCGGCACAAGAAAATCCACATATCTTCACACTGCAGCAGAGCGGAAGTTATGATGTGGATATAAACGATCTGCCGGGAGATATTGAGACATATTATTATGTGATCTCCGGCGATAAAAATGCAAAAACCGAATATACGGTGGGATATTATTTTACGGAAGCAGACTCTTTATCCAAAGCAACTGTTGATAACACATACCGTGTGGACAGTGAAGAGTTTGACAGGATATTTTCAGTAAATCTGTATGTTCCTAATATCCAGAATAATCTGTATGTGCAGAAGCTGGATGAGAACGGACAGCCGGTCAGCGCAGGAGCTGACGGAAGCGGCTCTGCAACCTTTACGCTTTACTCTCGGAAAGGTGTGACAATACATGAAGACGGAACCTATACGGTTGCGGAAAGGACACAGAGTTACTCTGTGGATACATCGGATATGAAGACTCCGCTGCCACTGACCGGCGGCGCAATGTTTACCCGTATCCCAAACGGAACGTATTACCTGATAGAGACAAAGGCGCCGGAGGGATATGAGAAGAGCAGTGAGATCATACCGGTTGTCGTGGATAACACAGGAATATACGCAGATGCCGGAAAGGCGGGCGATGATGTCAGTGTCCAGAGGGGTGTGGGCTCGATCGTACACAGTATGATCCAGTTTGCAACGAACGACGATATAGATGCAACACTGCATAATATAAAAGCAGACTTGTATACCGCTGATTCCGGTTCCGGTCTTCCGACAGATGAAAGCGGATGGAAGAGTACGCCAGAGGAGAAACTGCACCTTCGGTTTCAGGAAGACGCCGATACACTGAATTACAGGGAAGAAGACGACTCATATGGGTACTTTACCATTGATGAAGGCTGGTCAAAACTGAAGATCTATCAGTGCCTGTATCATAATAACACAGAATCGCCGATAGAGAAACTGGAGGATGATCAGGAGCTGACGAACCTGTTCTCGGGAACTGTAGTCGTACAGGTCAGAAATACCAGAACCGGGAATCTTAAAATCAGCAAGGACGTAGTCAATAATACCGGTCTGGATGGCACACAGACGAAGTTTAAGTTTACACTGACCGGAAGTGCAAACGGAAGTCAGCTGAATAAAACATATAATGCGGTACGTACAAAAGACGGAAGTACATCGACGGAGACGGTTACGGTTGTGTTTAACGCAGGGAAGGCAGAGATCACTCTGAAAGACGGGGAAAGCATCGAGATACAGGGACTCCCGACCAATACAAAGATAAAGATCGTGGAAGAGACATATCCGGACTATAAGACTACATATGTGACCGGAACCGGGCAGGCGGTTGAGAAAAATGATGCCGAGGTCACTATTCCCGGAAATTCTTCTGATGTGGAAGTAACATATACCAATACCTATCATGTGGAGGGCAGCTTTACATTCACAAAGACAGGTACGGCAGAAGATGGAAACAGCCCGGGCCCGCTTGAAGGAGCGACATTTGCGGTCTATCGTCTCATATGTACGACGCCGGATGCGGAAGGACATGATCATGAGAATCAGCTGATCAGCATTGAGGATCCGGAGACGGGAGAACTGGCAGAGGAAGATAAAGACTGCTGGGAACTGGCTGGCACACCTGTAACTTCCCGGGAAGACGGTGTGATCACGATCTCAGGGATTCCCGTTATAGCAGATGCGGAGTATAGGTTGGCAGAGCTGCAGGCACCGCCGGGATTTACTCTTCCCACTGGACAGTGGAAATTGTATTACGATTCAGAAGCTAAGGTGTTCAAACCAAAATCGGGAACCGGAAATGATGCAAGTATTGGAAATCCGCCTGCCATTGAAAAGATCGAAACCGGGGATGAGATTACATATCAGATCATGAACTACCGGCCCGGCGAACTTCCATTTTCCGGAAATACCGGTATCCGGATGTTCCTGATGATCGGCGGTATGCTGATGATCTTGGGAACTGCAGGCGGAACCGGCTGGTATCTGTACCACAGGAAACCGGCAGCAGTGAGCAGGCACCGCAGGAGACATCGCAGATAAATATATAAACTGTTGAATATGGGCGGTTTAACCGCCCTTCAGGATAGATGCATCCATATTCAAAAACCAAATCAGAAGCAATATAAAATGAGGAGGAAAAGAATCAATGAAAACGAAACTGAGAAACAAGTGGGTTTCAAAACTCATGGCATTATGCCTGACGGCAGTGATGGTGCTGTCAATGGGAATGACGGCGTCGGCGGCGGTCACACCAACGGAGGCGAAAAATGTAACAGTCGATGGCCTGGATGAGGGCACAACGGTATCCATTTATAAAGTAATAGAAGTAAATGTCAATGACAACGGACAGCCGGAAAACCCGATGTACACATGGACGGACGGCATGGCGGCATGGCTCAAAAATAATACAAATGAAACATACAAAACCTATATTGATGAAAAAACTAACGCCGTGGCAGAGGCATTCCAGAAGGGAACTACAGCAGAGGCGTTCCGTTCTTTCTGGCATGACGTGGAGGCAGCAATCCAAGCTAAGCAGATCAATATATCAATAGCATATGACGATCAGACTGTAGCAGCAGGGCAGACAAGCGCGACATTTACGGGTGTTGGAATGGGCGAGTATCTCCTGTCAGCAAAAGGTGGTGTAAAGATCTATCAGCCGACAACAGTACTTCTTGTTCCATCATATAATAAAGAAAAAAACGAATGGATTCTTGGTGATGCGACAGTGGGTACAGATACTAGGATGAAAGGCGTACAACCGCCGATCGAAAAGACTGTACAGGATGGAGACAATACGGTCGCAGTCGGTGATACAGTTACTTTCGTATTGAATGCAACGGTTCCGTCTTATCCCGAAGATGCAACTTACAAGAAGTTCATCATCTCCGATAAATTAGGAACCGGTCTGGTATTCAAGGGAAGCATTGATCAGAATTCAATCAAGGTTTCAAGTGATGTGGAAGGGAAAAATACAATTGATCAAAGCTATTATGATGTGAAGGCTAACTGGATATCGCCCGAAACCGACGAACAACGTACATTTGCGGTGATCTTCAATAATAACTTCTTCGAAAACAGTTCGACTATTACAAATGTCTATGTGACTTATCAGGCAGAGGTAACTGCTGATGCCTTTATGAGTGATCCAAGTGGAACAATGGTAAATGACGCGTTCCTCGGTTACAACAACGATCCGTACACTGAAGACGGATATAAGGAAAATCCGACGGACAAAAAAGTTTATACATATGAGATCGATCTGACCAAAGTTGACAGCGAGGGAATTGCGATAAAAGAGAATAGTGCGACATTCCAGTTGAAAACAGGCGATACACTTCTGTATTTTACTGGTTCGAAAGGCGTATATACTTATAATTCGAGCAATACAGTCTCTACAGCTGGCGCAACGGCAGATCTTGTCACAGATTCGGACGGAAGCTTGAAAATCAAAGGTCTGGACGCGGGAACATACACGCTGCTCGAGACAAAGGCTCCTGACGGATATGTACTTCCGAACGGTAGCATTGAAATTATCATTCAGGATCAAGAGCCTGATGGAACGATTGATAAAGTCTCAAGTGGAAATGTAACAGCGAGTGGAGGTGCCGCACTGAATGGTGAGGTTACAATCAGTGATAACAGCACAACAATTTCATTCAAAGTACAGAACACCAGCTCCGATGAAGCAGGCTTCACCCTCCCGACCACCGGTGGTATGGGCACGATGATATTCACGATCGCAGGTATCCTGATCATGGGCGGCGCGGTTGCTCTGATCGTAGTAGCTGCAAGAAAGAAGAGAGGATAATCTGTCTTTAAGCATTTCGATTGGATTTAGACTTAATGAAGAGAGAACAGAAAAAGAAGAAAAGTAATCTGTTATTACTCCTGGCGCCCCTGCTGCTTTTTGCGGCAGGCGCCGGGATTTTCCTTTATCCGGCGGTAAGTAATTATCTGGCGGAG
>CALWBC010000405.1 GCA_944375755.1 uncultured Mediterraneibacter sp.
TACTTCCTTTATCCTGGGTCTTTACAATGCGTCCGGTCCCGGCCAGATGGTGGACCAAGAGACGATGGAACGGATTCACAGCCTTCGTAAACCGGTGGATCTGAAAATTCTGGTATCGCTCTCCTGCACAATGTGTCCCGAGCTTGTGACAGCGGCTCAGAGGGTTGCTGCGGAGAGCCCGTTGGTGCGCGCGGAGGTCTATGATCTGAATCATTTTGAGGATCTGAAAGAGAAATATCAGGTCATGAGCGTCCCGTGTCTTGTCATTGACGGTTCCAGAATTTTCTTCGGAAAGAAAAATGTCCGGCAGCTTTTGGATCTGATCGGGCAAAGATCTGAGTGATTTACAGCAGTTTGGCCAGGTCTGTGCATTTATTGTGCAGACCTGGCCGAATTGCTGCCAATGGATGGTCAGATTGCCGGATTCAGATAGCGCCTGCCGGCAATCTGTGATATACTACACACAGACAGGGATTAAAACTGAAGATTACATGCAGGAGGAAACAGAGCTATGATTACGAGAATTTTGCGCAAGGAAGAGCAGTGGAAATCGGATCTGATTCAGGCAGTCTGTTTTGAATTTCCTTTTGACGTTGAGAAGGCAAAAAAGCAGGCGCAGGAAACGGAAAAAAACGGAGACGCTGCGAAAGATCCCGTGAAGACAGAGTGCTGGGGATGCTTCGCGGACGACGATGAACAACTGCTTGGCAGTATTACCGTCAGCCATTTTACCGCCGGGTTTGACGGGCATGAGGTCCTGATGGGCGGGATCGGCGGCGTGTCGACGCTGCCTCAGTGGAGACGTCAGAGAGTGATCCGCCGCTGCTTTGAGAATGCGCTGGAAGATATGTATCAGAAGGGTTTTGTGCTCTCTTCGCTGTATCCGTTCAGCACGAATTACTACAGAAAATTCGGGTATGAGAACAATGCTTGTGTCTGGGAGTGGACGGTGCCTTTCGACGCGCTTCCGTCCGGAAATGCAGAGGGAACGGTGGAACAGCTTTTCCCGGGAGATGATCTGTCTCCGCTGTTGGAGGTTTACCGGGAATTTTACCGGGATTATAATCTGGCGGTGCGCCGGACGGTCTACGATCCCGCACTGGAGAAAGAGAATCTGCTGGAACAGAAACGGTATATCTATCTCTGGAGAGACAGGAACGGGAAACCGCAGGGCTTTCTGATCGCACAGAAGACAGACGGGGATGTGTTTGACTGCACGACTACCTTTCGCCTGAAAAACGGTTTTCTGGCGTTGAATGCAGAAGCTTATCTGGGGTTGTTTTCCTTTGTGAAAACCAGTTTTTCCGCATACTATAAAAAAATCCGTTTTCAGGTGCCGGAAGGCGTCCGGCCGGATTCGTTTTTCCCGGAAAGTACAGAGATCACCTGTCAGAGATTTTATAACGGTATGGTGCGTATCGTCAACGTGCCGGAGGCGCTGAGACTTTGCAGATGCAAAGGAAATGGAACGCTTCGACTGGATGTAAAAGATGAGATGCTGTCCCGGAACAGCGGCGTCTGGCAGATTGATTTTGCGCCGGGCAGGGAAAACCGGGTGACCAAATCCGAGGGACCGGCGGATGTCTCTTTGCCGGTGAGCGCGTTGTCCGCGCTTGTGTGTGGTGCTCGTTCTTCCGGGGATCTTCTTTGGATGCCGCAAGTCACTACAGGGTATCCGGAAGCTCCGCTGGACCAGGTATTTTATCGGAAAAAATGTCATATTTTGGAATTGTTTTAAAAGGCTGAAGAAAAGGGACTGCTGCACAGTTTTCTGTGCAGCAGTCCTTTTTTAGCTTGGAAGCAGAAAAGTTTTATTTTTTTCGGGATTTTGGCAATATTTTTTTGGAGAGATTCCAAACGTTCTGGAAAAGGTTTTGATAAAATGTGCATAATCTCTGAAACCTGATTCGTAGCAAGCCTCCGTGACCGTTTTCCCGCGAAGTAAGAGACTTTGAGCAAGAACAAGCCTTTGGAAAGAATATAGTTCCAGAGACTTGTATTAAAGTAGTCTCGAAATTGATGGCAGAGATAAGACCGGCTGATGTTGAGCGCGTCAGCGATCGACTGGATGGAAATATCATCTGACAAATAAAGATTGATATAATCTAACGCATTTTGGATGACAGGCGGAACCGGCAAAAGTACTCCAGGTGAGAACTTTTTAATTGATTCAAAAGTTTCGAGCAGCAGAATTGTCAGATACGAACGTTGTAGAAGATCAATGCCGTGCCTTTGCGACTCTTCGTCAAGCGAGATTAATGGTTCTGTCAGATGAATTTGTTTTTTTAGTTCTTCCTTTTCAAAATGATAAAACCGATTTGAGCAATTTTGACAGTCGTGAAGAAGATTTGTGACAGGAGAAGACAGTTCCATCAATGTTTTTGCAGAGAGATGGAGAACTATCCTCTCATAAGTATGTGAATTAGAGATATAGGCGCGATGAATTTTTTCCGGAGCAATAATGATAAAATCCCCGGGGCGAAGGGGGTATTTGATCCCATCATTGTAATAAAATCCTATTCCGTCAACAAAAAGATAAAACTCATAGAAGCCGTTGTGAATGTGAAAATCTCCATGAAAATTTTGCTCAGATGTAACATGTGTAATCAGATACGGGTCATCAAAATTATCGATAATATAAGAAATAGACGGGGATACTGTAGTAGTTTCCATAGTTTTCTCCTGTGTAAAAGTGATAACAAAATGAAGCGATTAACGATTTCGTTTGTCGAAAACAACAGATAACAAAGCATAATATAACATAATCTGCGCACAAAACGCAAGATAAATCAAAAAATAATATGTTATTTTATACTCACCAAAAACAAAAAGAAAAGGAGGCAGTGAAAATGAGAAAAATCACCAGGAAATTCACAGCGATGTCTATGGCGGTTATGATGGCAGTCAGTTTTGCGGGCTGCGGAAATCGCGGACAGGAACAGGGATCAGGATCGGATTCCGGAGAAACAGCAAATGGAGACACAATCACTTCGCTGACAGACAACCCAGCTGAATAGACATCCTATCCGCTGGACTCAGATGAAACATTGGTCTTTTGGGGGGCATTGAATGCAAACGTATCTGCCAATTTCAGTAACCTTGGAGACACTGAGATTGGAAAACAATGGCAGGAACAAACAGGCGTTACGATTGAGTTCGAGCATCCGCCGGTGGGACAGGAAACGGAGCAGTTTAACCTTTTGATTGCAGACGGCAATTATCCGGATCTTTGGCAGCAGAGTTGGAACAATCCTAAGGAAACGCTGATTTAATCAACACTTAACCTACCCATTTACCACAGCATACGGTATAATGTATGTATAAAAAATACTAAGGATGGTATATGGGTATGAAACAACAAACTTTTAGTGACATTGAATA
>CALWBC010000406.1 GCA_944375755.1 uncultured Mediterraneibacter sp.
CGGAAAATCATCGGGCAGCCTGCTGTACCGCTCCGCCATCTGGTACATCTGATCTTTCATATAGTCCGTCTCCGGTCCCTGGTTGTCGGAGGACACGGCCTGCAGAAGGATATCAAGCGCCTCCGCCTCCACCTGGGCCAGCGGGCGGCTGCATCCTGCCATCCGGTACACTTCCCCGAGGATCTCCACCACATCCGCCAGGAGATAATAGATGGAATCCTGATTCACCTTTAACTGTTCTCCCGCGATCATGGCGGCAAGCCGCTGCTCGACCAGTGTATCTGTCACTGTTACCTCCATATCCGCGCAGGCTTTCTCCAGCACTTCCTTCATGAATTCATTCTCATTTTCCTCCCGGACAGCCCGGACCCGGATGCCCCGGTACTGCCCCGGCTTCACATCCGGATAAAGCTCCGCGTCCACGGTAAAGCGCAGTCCTCCGTCCGGCGGGCAGGAGGCTTCTGTCACCTTCGGCCTTCCGACCACGCGCAGCCTCTGCTCCGTGAGGAATCGCCCGAAGAGCTCCTGAATCGCCGTCTCCACCGAGTCGCCCGCCTCCATGCGGTACTCATCCGGCCAGGCGCAGAGTGTCACATGAAGTCTCCCGTTTTCCGTATTTTTCTGAATGATATCCACTGTTTTTTCCTCCTTTATACCGGCATGATTTTTCACTGCCTGCCCTGCCACAGTCCGGCAGACGTTTTTACATAATGACTTTCACCAGATCTTCCGTCTTATCCTGTAGAAACGGCCCGTGTCCCTCAACGAGCGTCCGGATCTCTTCCTCCGCCGGAGTCATGCCGAGATCCAGTTTTGTCTTGATATGGCTCAGAAGCTCCAGCCGTTTCTTATCCTCCGGGAACACCGGGTACAGATCCATATAGCTGTATGTCTGCATTCGCTCGATCCGTTTCTTCAGCGTGGTCAGAAGCGAGAGTTCCTCGATTTTCAGATCGTAAGGGTTGCCTGTCTCGCCCAGTTCCTCATTGAGTTCCGGCATGGGATGAAAGATAAAATACTTTCCTGACTCCTCGTCCCAGTACTCGGCGTTCATCGCTCCCGCGAGTCTTCCCGCGTCCGCCCGGATATAAGCCTTCCGCTCTTCCTCGATGAGATCCAGATACTGTTCTTTCTGCTTTTTTGTCAGTTTTTCCATTTCGATTTACACCTCCCAGCTGATTTTTTCCACGCGCTTCAAAATCTCCTGCTGCCGCTCTTCAAACTGCAGCTCCCTGTTGTGGAGATAATAGGAATCACATCCGTAATGGCCGATAAACCACGCGCTGTAGTATCCGGCCGTGAGCTCGGTCACAAACAGAAGCATCTCGTCTCCGTCCGGGAAAGCTTTCTCACAGAAGGCGAACACGTTTTCCAGCATCTGTCCCGCGTCCTTTGTCTCCTCCCGGAAGGCGGCGGCCTTCTCCTGAAATGCCTGCTGTACGACGGCGAAATCCGCCTCCCGCGTTTCTTCCACGCCGGCGGCTGATGCGTTCGCTGTGAGCACGGCCGCCCGCAGTTCGGAGAGCTCCTCCTTTGTCCGCAGAAGCTTTCTCCGGTCCGACTGGCTCAAACTGGACGCCCGGCGGCCGCTTTCCATCTTCTTTTCAAGCTCGTCTTCCTTTTCTTTCAGAAGTCCGGCCACTGTCCTCTCACTGAGCGGTTCATCTTCCGCATGCTCCTTCGCCGTGTCCCCGTAAACCTTCGCCTTTACATCCCGAAGAGCCACAGTCAGCTCGCCCATCATCTCCTCGTCCTCGCACACGGTGCGAAGCCCTGTAGTCACAGCGTCAAAGATGAGCCCGAGCAGAGACACCCGCTCGTCAAGCTTCGCTTTCGACGCCCGGAAGATGATGGACTCATCCGCCTTCCCGTCCAGGATGTCCCCCACACGGTAGTCGCTTCTGTACTTGTTGAACAGGTCATAATAGATGGCGAACTCTCTGCAGATGCCCGGATCCTGGAGATACTGGCAGATCAGCTTTTCATTGACCGGAAAGCCGTTCTCCTCATAGAGCTTTATCATCTCCGACAGATCGTCCCATCCTCTCGCCGTCACGAACCTGCGCCCTTCGGCCGTATTTTCCACCTTGTAGAAATCGTCCTGCTTCGCCGCGAGATACGTCGTGACAGCGGGGTGTACGCCTTTTTTCACCGCGTAGTCTTTCCACACGCCGTAGTCCGGCTCCACGTCGATCCGCTTCAGCCTGTCCCATGTGACGATATCGAAGTCCCGGACCGACCGGTTGTACTCCGGCGGGTTTCCGGCTGTCACCACGATCCATCCGTCCGGGATGCGGTGCTGGCCGAACACTTTGTACTGAAGGAACTGCAGCATGCACGGCGCCAGCGTCTCCGAGATGCAGTTGATCTCATCCAGAAAGAGGATGCC
The DNA here is from genome assembly GCA_944375755.1 of uncultured Mediterraneibacter sp. Taxonomy (GTDB): domain Bacteria; phylum Bacillota; class Clostridia; order Lachnospirales; family Lachnospiraceae; genus Mediterraneibacter. The sequence goes on from CALWBC010000406.1 coordinate 2,390, forward strand.
CTCCCGCACACCGCTCTCCCTCATCGTATCGTATATGGCGCCGATGATCTCGCTCATCGTGTATTCCAACACTTGATACAGAAATCCTTCAAATTCCTTTTCCGTGATCACAGGAAGCCCAAGCGCGCGCTGCCGGGTGTGATGGGTCATGGAGTAGGACACAAGCCCTACCCCCAGCGCCGCGGCGATCTGCTCCATAATGGCCGTCTTCCCGACGCCCGGCGGTCCCACGAGAAATACCGGTCTCTGCTTCTCC
>CALWBC010000407.1 GCA_944375755.1 uncultured Mediterraneibacter sp.
AGTGTCGATATGACAGGAGAGTTTTAATGGAAAACTATTTTGTACATGAGAGCAGTTATGTAGATGATAACGTGAAAATAGGAGCTGGAACAAAAATCTGGCATTTTTGCCATATACAGAGCGGTGCCCAGATCGGTGAAAACTGTTCTTTCGGACAGAATGTCAATGTTTCCAATAATGTAAAGATTGGAAATGGCGTAAAAGTACAGAATAATGTATCAATATATGAAGGCGTTGAATTGGGGGACTACGTTTTTTGTGGTCCTTCAATGGTTTTTACCAATGATTTGACTCCGCGAGCTAAATATCCAAAAGGAAGTGCCGGATATAAGAAGACGGTTTTAAAAGAGGGAGCTACAGTAGGAGCAAATGCTACAATTGTATGCGGGCATACAATTGGTAAATGGGCAATGATTGCAGCAGGTGCTGTAGTAACAAAAGATGTTCCTGATTATGCTTTGATGGCCGGAATTCCAGCAAGACAGATTGGCTGGGTGTGTGAATGCGGTGAAGTACTGCATGATGATGTATGCCCTAGGTGTGGTCGGAAATACGAAAATCAGGCAGATAAAAGAGTAGAGGTGTTGTGAAATGCAGTTTCGTGATTTGAAAGCGCAATATCAAGCGCTGAAAAAAGATATTGATAAAGCCATTTTTGAAGTTGTAACAGACTGTAATTTTATCAGTGGCAAGCAGGTAGAAGAGTTAGAGAAAGAGTTGGCAGATTACACAGGAATGAAGCATTGCATTACCTGTGCGAATGGGACAGATGCCTTATCGATGATGATGATGGCGTGGAATATAAAAGCTGGCGATGCAGTGTTTGTCCCAGATTTTACTTTTTTTTCATCGGGTGAAATTGTTTCATTTGCAGGAGCCACTCCTGTTTTCTATGATGTTTGTAGAGACACTTTTAATGCAGATGCGCAATCTTTAGAGAGAGCAATTGAAGCTGTTCGAAAAGAAGGAAAGCTTATTCCAAAAGCAATTGTTGTAGTAGATTTGTTTGGACAGCCTGCTGATTATCCTAATTTAAGGAAAATAGCAGATAAATATGATTTGTTACTATTGGAAGATGGAGCCCAAGGGTTTGGCGGAATGATAGCTGAAAGAAGAGCATGTAGTTTTGGTGATGCAGCAACAACTTCGTTTTTTCCAGCAAAACCGTTAGGATGTTATGGAGATGGTGGAGCTGTTTTTACTAATGACGATGATACTGCAGATTATCTGAGATCAATTCGTATACACGGTAAGGGCGATTTTAAGTATGACAATGTAAGAATAGGTTGGAATTCAAGACTAGATACATTACAAGCTGCAGTATTGAAAGTGAAATTTAAAGCATTAATAGACTATGAATTAACGGCAATAAATCGAGTAGCGAATATGTACAATGTATCGTTAAACGGAATAGTAACTACGCCTACTGTGAAAGAAGGTTTTTATTCTAGTTGGGCTCAGTATACTATACAACTACCAGATAAGAAAACAAGAGATGAGTTGCAATCAGTTTTAAGGGCTGAAGATATCCCATCTATGATATATTATCCAAAGCCTATGCATAAACAGTTAGCTTTTTCTGGATTAAATATATATGAAGAATGCCCTGTTACTGTAGCTTTATGTGATACAGTACTTTCTTTGCCTATACATCCATATATGGAAGAAAAGGATATAGAGAAAGTTTGTCAATGCATTAAAGATGTTAATAATAAGTCGACACCTTGAAAGGAATTAACATTATGAAAATAGATTTTAAAGGATTTTCAGAACGAGTTAAACGGTATGAGACTAAACATCCTTTTAAAATTATAATCTTACCAGTATTTATTACCTTATTTATGGTAGGAATTATAGTAGCATGCATTTACACAGTAAAGGTTCGAGAAATAGAATCAACCAGTTATATTCAATTTTCGGATGTGTCTTTTGAAAAAGAAATTCAGGTACTTTTGAAGAAAGAGCATTTTACACTAAGTGAGTTACAAGATGTTTCAAGTCTAATAATAGAGAATAATTATGAATTAGAAAATATATCGGATCTCGTTTATTTTTCAAATTTAAAATCTCTATCTATAAGGCATTGTAATATTAGTGATATTAGTGTATTAGGTAAGCTTGATAAGCTGACTACCTTGGATCTTACAGGAAATAATGTGTCGGATTTAACACCATTATCCACATGCAATAATTTGGAACAACTCTTATTAGAAGACAACAATATAACAGATATTACACCATTGTATTCATTGAGTAACCTAAAAACTTTGATGCTCCAACAGAATAATATCAGTATAATACCTTCGGGAATAGAGCAGATGAGTGGCCTAAATACTATCAGTGTTGAAGGCAATAGATTAATCAACATTGATGAGTTAGCTAATGCACCAAATTTATCTTATTTATATGCTCCAGATAATAAGATTTCTGTCACTCCTCATTTAGAAAGAATGAACAATCTTGTAGTTTTGGATCTGGGAGATAATTCTTTCCAAGAACTGGGATATATGGGGGATTTGGAACAGTTGCAAGAACTCCATATTGATGATAATTATTTAGATAATCTTGAGGTACTTCAGAGTTGCCCTAATCTAGAAAAACTTATTATATCATATAATCAGTTTACATCTTTGAAGGGAATTGAACAATGTCAGAAATTGCAGTATTTGGATATTAGAGGAACCCAGATTGAAAATGTTAGTGTCTTGTCTGAACTTTCAGAATTTAATACTATTTACGTTGATGATGATTTTGACAGATCTCAATTAGATTTTATGATTGGAAATTTCAGAAATGGAGACATAAAGACAAAACGGTATTTACTTGAAAAACAATATAATTTATAAATACGGAGACGGTATTTGATGCTTATCTTAATTATAATAGTGTTTGTTTTATCCACCATATTATTTAAAAAGGCGGCGGGGACATTAAACATAGGAAAATTAAACATAATTTCATACGTATACTATATTTTTATGCTACAGTCCTTTATAGGAGCTTCTTTAATTATGCTAGGATGGGACGAACACTATACACTTAGTTATCTTCTCAATAGAGAGAAAAGTTCTTCTATAACTGCAGTTGTGATTTGGTTAATAGCGATTTTTCTCCCTTTATTGATATTGCTTTTTCAAAAAATTCTCAGATTAGATATAAAAAAGGAGTATTCCGCTTATTTAAGTAAAAGAATTACAGTAGGAAAAGAAGACCTCTTCTTTGGCTGTTTTGCTATTGTTTCAGTAATATGTATTTTCTTATTGATTGGTTTTTTATTTAATATAGGATATATTCCTCTATTAAAACAGTTTTTTTCACCATCAGATTTTAATTTTGCACTTGAAAGAGCTAGAATAAATGCTTCATATTTTATTCATCCATATATCAGTAATATACTAGTACTTATGCTAATTCCTTTGTTATCCTATATCAGCTTTTCTTATTTTGTTGCTATGCGAACAAAAAGATGGGCTATATTATCAATAGTATTGTTTATTGCCTCTGTAATTGTGAAGACATATAAGTTTGAAAAGTCACCATTGGTATTTTATTTTGTCGTTTTTATTCTCATATATATATATTTTAGAGGTGGCATTAAATTTGTATATATGGCAGGTATGGCTTTTGTACTAGGGGGAATTATTGTTGTTTTCTATTTCCTGCAAGGGTTTACAGGAACTATATTTGATATTTATAATGGTCCCATGGGAAGAACATTATTTACAGAAGTTGGTACCTTAGCATACTGCTTTGATTTGTTTCCAAATGTATTCGGCTTTCTAAACGGACGTAGTTTTACTCCTACTATTTTAAAATTATTAGGGAAAGATAGTAGTGAGTATTTGAGAAGTTCCCAATTGACAATGGCTTTTTATGGATCTGAAAAGGTATATGACGGATCGGCTGGTGTTATGAATACACTTTTTGCAGGAGAAGCTTATGCTAATTGGGGTGGTAGTGGAGTTGTGTTTTCTGTTATCTGGGTGGCTTTTATCTTAGCTTTACTTATGTATGTTATTTTGCGCCTAAAAAAAACACCGTCTACTGTTTCATTGTTAGCAATACTTACTACGAAAATAGGGTTAATGCTAGAAGGCGGTTTTTGTGATTTTATCTATAGTTTTGATATTATTTTCACCTTGGCTTTAGTATTTAGTATATATATATGTTTTGAAAAGAATGGAAGGATAGCAAACTTAATTGATTCGCAGCAGAGGAAATTGAAAGGTCGAATACAGAAATGGTCCAGATTCTAAAGAGTAAGTTAAGGGAGTTGCTCCGAGGTGGCTTTTTTCATATTTTTGTTGGAAATACGCTAGTTAAAATGATTGCCTTTATTTCGAGTATTGTGATAGTCCGTTTGGTCAACAAAAATGATTATGCTTACCTGACATATGCTGATAATCTATATAATTATGTAATATCGTTTGCAGGATTGGGGATGACATCATCCATATTAAAGTATTGTGCAGCAGCTAAAAGCCAGGAAGAAGATAAAGCTTACTTTGTTTTTGCTATGAAGTATGGAACTTTATTTGAAACAGTACTATCGTTGATAGTTGTTGCATATGTCACCTTTTCTATAATTCCATTTCCAGAAGCGAGAGATATAGTTTATATATTAGTATTTTATCCTATCTTAAATAATGTTATAAATACAATTTTAAGTTATTTGAGGGCCCATGGCGAAAATCAGGCATATGCTAAGGCGGCTGTTATTCAAACAGCAGGAGTATTTATATTTAGTGTGTTATTTGTAATTGCGATAGGGATAAACGGTATTGCAATAGCCAGATATTGTGCAATAATATGCGCTATATTGACAGTGTTATCTGTTATAAATAAATACTTAAAGAAAACGACCGCAAAAAGATTGACGCGTAAAGAAATATCTGATTTCATGATTATGTCAATCTCTTTAACGATGTCAAATTTATTTTCGCTAATAATGCCAATTAATGAAATGACATTAGTTAATGAATTGCTTCGGAATGAAACAATAACTGCTAACTATAAGATTGCAATTATGATACCAAGTCAGTTGTCTTTTGTTACGCAATCAATAATAGTATATTATTTTACTATAGTCGCTCGGACTGAGAATAAGAAAGATGTATGGAAACTCTCAAAACGAGTTGGAATTATAACTGCATTAATTATAGTAGTCATTTCTATAGTTGGAGCTGTTTTCAGCCCTTTGATTATAAATGTTGTTTATGGAAGCAGATATGCTGATGCAACTGCATTATCTACAGTTTTCTGGTTTGTTAATGCAATTAATGCAGGTTTTAGAATGATCCCTATGAATTTTCTTCCAGCTATCGGTATTGCCAAATTTAATGCGGTTATGGCTGCAGGATCCTGTGGAGTTCATCTTATTGCAACATACATTGCTATTTCACAGTTGGGAATTTGGGGAGCAGGAATTGCAACAGGCGGGGTTTATATTATATCCGGTTTAATATACTGGGTTTATTTTAGAAAAAAATGTTTAGAAGATAGTCTGTAACCTGGCTATTATTAATATGGGGAAAAATAATGTTAGTATCCTTTTGTGTTATTGCTTATAATGAAGAAAAAGCCATAAAATCTTTATTTTCAGACATCAAAGCTCAGGATTATCCACATGAAAAAATGGAAGTAATTCTGGTAAATGCTATGTCTACAGACAAGACAAGAGAATTAATGGAGAAGTTTGCAGAAGAAAATAAAGATTTTCGAAGAGTCTGTGTGTTGGATAATCAAAAAAAAATCCAGGCAGCCGGTTGGAATGTAGCTATTAAAGCATCCGCAGGCGATATAATAATGCGGATTGATGCTCACACTATGATACCAAATGATTTTGTTTCAAAAAATGTAGAGTGTATTATTGGAGGAGAGGATGTTTCAGGGGGACCAAGACCAAATATTGCGGAAGATGATACGCCGTGGAGACACACACTTTTGCTTGCTGAATCTTCTATGTTTGGAAGCAGTATAGCACCATACAGAAAAAGTCATCGAAAAACATATGTTAAATCCATATTTCATGGCGCTTATAGAAGAGAAGTGTTTGATAAGGCTGGCATGTTTGATGAGAGGCTAGGGAGGACAGAAGATAATGAGATGCATTATCGGATACGAAAAGCGGGATATAGGATTTGCTATAATCCGGAAATTGTATCATATCAGAATATACGTAATTCCTGGGGAGAGATGTTAAAACAGAAATATGGAAATGGTTATTGGATAGGTTTGACTTTAGGAATTTGTTTTAGATGTTTTTCGTTTTATCATTTCGTTCCGCTGTTGTTTGTACTAGCATTGATTGGAACTGGAGTTTTAGCGGCATTTGGTTTTATATTTCCGATAGTAACTCTTGGCACAGTATATATATTGATTAATTTATTAATGTCAATCCTTGCGATAAAAGGACAAAAAAAATATTGGCAGTATTTTTTATTACCAGTAATTTTTTCATCGCTGCATATTGCGTATGGATTTGGTACTTTGGTTGGGATTATTAAGATGCCGTTTTGGAGAAAACGAGGAAAAAAGAATGATGATAAAATTACATCTCTTGAAGAATAAGTTATTTTCTACAGTTTATATGGAGTGTGGAATGTTGGGGATTGGCATTGTAATTTGGATGCTTGCATACTTTTGTTCTGATTTTAATTTGGCAATAGCAGGAATTACAGTAG
>CALWBC010000408.1 GCA_944375755.1 uncultured Mediterraneibacter sp.
TCGGAGAAAAGGCTCTCCCTTAAAGCGTGTATCTTTGGTAGTAAACAGATGGCTTTCGTATACCTCGCCTTTTTTGATGACGGTACAGCCTTTCCGTATCTGCCCGTCCTCCCCCGTGATTTCCTTCTCGGCGCCGACACGCCCTCCAGTCTCGTCAAAGAACACGCTGCGGGAAGCAACCTTTACATCAGGTTCGGGGAGCAACCTCCTCTCGCTGAAAATCAGATGGATATGATAATTTGTCTTGCGCTTGTTATGGTGGAGGGCGGACACGCATTCCACACCGTACCGCCTGCGGAACTCCTCTGTAAAGTCCGTGAGTACCTGCTGCGGCTCGTATTGCGTATAGACTTCGGGCAAGGCGATAATCAGTTCCCTTGCTTCGATACATTTGCCCTCTGTGCCGCTGCGCTGAAACTCCTGTTGGCTTTCCCCTGCAAGGTTGCCCCAAAAGGTGCTGTAGGTGGCATAGAGATTTTCCTGCCGTGCATGGCTCGTGATATACGATATTCGCCCTTTGACATTGGGCAGCTTCGACATCTGGATAAAACTATGTCTCGGCATACATCATCTCCGTTTTCTGTTGTCAAGGTGCGTCCTTTTTGCCACCGTTTACGGTTGCAGCTGTCGCTGCGGCAGCGGTGACAGCCCCGTATCATAGTAATGCCATGCACAAGCTCATGTAAACACATATAGACAAGCAAAGAAACTATCAAAACAAAAATCTTATAAAATAATTCATAAAGCCCATTTCCATTAAAAATTCTTTGTTTTTTCTTTCCCTTCAGTGATAAAGTTCCGTCAGCTTGATAGTGCATAGCGACTTATTTTCTTGAAATCATCCTTTTCACAACTGCCTAACGCAGACTCGGAGAGGCGTGTCTGCCCCGCCTCCTTTCCTTTATGCAGTGATATTTTACCACAATTCCGAGTGCGTGGAAATAGGGAGTTTTCTGGGCGGATTTTCCTGAATTACCCCATCTGTAAAGCGGCCCGCCTGCTCCACAAAGAAACCGAAGCCCTCGTTGATTTGCAGGACTGCCGTCGGTATAATAAAACTGTAAGCAGCTCTGCTTCTTATGAACATAAGCCCCAAGGCGTTGTTTGACAAAAGCAACTTGGCGATCTGTCAAGAAAGGATTAAAAAAAGGAGAGTAGAGTTGATTCTTGTCCAGCAGACCAAAAATCAGACGTATTAATTTACGGGCGGTCAACGCGAGTGCACGCTTGTGCCTATGCTTGGGAACTTCAGCAAATTTCTTGTTGTAGTAATCCGTATATTCCGGACAGTATGTAGCAACACTGCCAGCAGCCTGAATCAGGTAATATCTCAGGTACCGGTTCCTGGCTTTCATCATCGGTATGTCCTCAGAATCAAACTCACCAGACTGGTTGTCTCTCCAGATGATGCCGCTGTATTTTGCCAAGGCGTTGTTGCTGTTAAAACAGCGTACAGACCCTATTTCAGCAAGGATCCCTGCGGCATAAACGGGTCCAATCCCCGGAATGGATTTCAGGATCTGGTACTCCGTAGGATTTAACCCTGCGACCGTTGCGGCAATGGCTTTATCGAGAGCTTTCTGCTCTTTTTCAAAAGCACGGATGCAGTTAAAGGAACAGGCGATGGATGTGGTGATCGGTTCATACAGTGCCTTATCCAACCGGTAAGAGTTACGGGCTGCTTTTTGAAGCAGGCTGGCCACTTGATCCGGATCAGAGAACCTGCCATGTCCGGAAGCGGAGATAAAGTCGATTAGTTCTTTTAAAGGGGCATTGGCGATATCCTCCGTAGTCTTGTACTCAGTCAGGATTGCTTCGGCAGTAGCGCTGAATTTATCGGAAACAGGGCTTTCCTCGCCGCTGAGGAGAGCAAACTCACTGAACTTTAGGAAGACGTTGTTCAGGACATAGTTCTTCTCCCTGGCAATCGCTTCATTGATGTGCCTGCGCTGCCTTGTGAGACGCTGCAGGGCAAGATACTGGGCACCGCGCCAGGGCTCGATGTTGATCCGTCCGGCACGGACATAATCGGCAACGATAAAAGAGTCAATGCCATCGTTTTTGCCAAGTCCAGTGAAAGATTTCCTGTAGTTGGCAATCGTTTTCGGATTCAGGCAAAAAACCTTAACACCATATGGTTTGAGCTTGTCAGTGGTGGAGAGATAATTCGCCACATGGACGCCGTAGAAACTGGTGGACTCCATGGCGATCAGAAGATATCTGAACTGGGGATTTGCCTCCAGAACAGCAAGGATCATAGACTCCATAGCTTCCACACCGTTGGACGCATTGGGAACAGGGCGCATGTTGATGAGCCGGTCTGAATCAAAGTTGAGAGCAGTAATAAAGTTGATGCGGGAACCGATGTCAAGGCCGACACAAAGCGTTGAAAGGTGATCGAATTTCATACGGTTCTTCACAGTATCACCTCCTTTCGATTTGATGGAAGGAAAGCCAAGGGCTGGATCCCGGACCACCACACCATGCAACCTCGCGTAATCAGCATTAAAGCCCCGAAAATACCCTGCTGGAAGCTGACGGGACAGGTGCAACATTTGTGTAAGCATCTGAAGTGTGGAGCCAAGGGCGCAAGCTATCTAAGCAATGGAGACAGGGATGTGAGGAAACACATACCGTGCAACTTGCAAGGAGAAACAGCGGTACCCTTTGGGACATTCCTATGGACTCTATTATAAGCGTCCGGGAAAACTTGGCAATATGAGTAACATGTAAACAGTATAGGGGATGAAAATCAGGGAGAGAACCTCCGGAGGGATGACTCCTCTATACCATTAAAAGTGAATAATCCCACCCCTGTATATCTGGGGTACAGGCTTATTATACGAGGAGAGATGATATGACATTAGAGACATTTTTCAGGGAAGTGCCCAGGGCGGCCGTGGCCTTCTCGGGAGGGACGGACTCGGCCTTCCTTCTGTGGGCGGCAAAAAAACAGGGCTGCCAGATACAGG
>CALWBC010000409.1 GCA_944375755.1 uncultured Mediterraneibacter sp.
AGCTGAAGGCGGTGTCGCCCCTGTTTGAGCAGGACGTGTACGATGCCCTGAACCTGGAGAACTGCATGGCCCTGCGCTCCAGCTACGGCGGCCCGGCGGTCAGCGAGACCACGAGGCAGATCGGGGAGATCGAACAATTCATCAACGAGCGAACAGAGAAGAGATAAACGGGAAACGATAAAGGATAACAGAGCCAGTCATATCTCTTATCTTTTATCTCTTATCTTCTGCGGGGGGAGTGGGATATGAGACCCAAGATCTACATCGACGGAAAAGACGGCACCACGGGCCTTCAAATTTATGACCGGCTGGCGGCGCGGGACGACATCGATCTGCTGCTGATCGACGAGGACAAGCGGAAGGACCCGGCGGCGCGGAAAAAGCTGATGGCGGCGGCGGACATCGTGTTCCTGTGCCTGCCGGACGCGGCGGCCATCGAGGCTGTGGCCCTGGCGGAGGGGACTAACGCCCGCATCATCGATGCCTCCACCGCCCACCGGACGGCGCCGGGCTGGGTCTACGGCTTCCCCGAGCTGCGGCCCGGCCAGCGGGAGGCCATCGCCAAGGCCAAGTATGTGGCCAATCCCGGCTGCCACGCCACGGGGTTCATCTCCATCGTGGCCCCGTTGGTGCAGGCGGGGATTCTGCCGGCGGACGCGGATCTGGCGTGCTTCTCCCTCACCGGCTACTCCGGCGGCGGCAAGAAGATGATCGCCCAGTACGAGGGGGCGGACCGGGCGGGGGTCCTGAGCAGCCCCGGCATCTACGGCCTGGGGCAGGACCACAAGCACCTGCCGGAGATGCAGACCATCTGCGGCCTGACGAAGATGCCGGTGTTCAGCCCCATCGTGGACGACTACTACAAGGGCATGGCCACCACGGTGCCCCTGCATATGGATCAGCTGAAAGGGGTCTCCACCCTGCACCAGGTCTGGCAGGCCCTGGCGGACCACTACGGTACCTACAATGGGAAACGGCTGGTGTATGCAGCCGGCGACCCCACAGACCCGGAGGGGGGCATCGAGCCCGGCTCCAAGCTCTACGGCAGCGCCAAGGCCGGGCACAACGACCTGACATTGGTCGTGGCGGGGAACGACGAGGCCTTCACCATCACCGCCCTGTTCGACAACCTGGGAAAAGGCGCCTCCGGCGCGGCGGTGCAGAACATGAACATCATGCTGGGGATGGAGGAGACCGCAGGCCTGCTGGACTGACAACGAAGTAGAGTTAAGAGTGAAGAGTGGAGATTTGGTGTCCGGCGAAGCCGGACAAATTGAAATGATTCCGCCGGAGGCGGAATTCCCTATCTTCACTCTCTACTCTCAACTCTCCACTCTGATAAAAGGAGTATGATTATGCTGAACTTCATCGACGGCGGCGTGTGCGCCGCCCAGGGCTTCCGGGCCGGCGGCATCCATGTGGGCGTCAAGACCCACGCCGCCTGGAAGAAGGACGTGGCCCTGATCGTGTCCGACGTGGACTGCGCCTGCGCCGCCGTCTACACGAAAAACGCCGTGAAGGCCGCCCACATCCATGTGGACAAGCGCCATCTGGCGGATGGGAAGGCCCGGGCTGCGGTCATCAACAGCGGCAATGCCAACGCCTGCGCCCCCAACGGGGAGGAGAACGCGGAGCGGGTCTGCGCAGCGGCGGCCAAGGCCATCGGCTGCCCAGCGGAGGATGTGGTGGCGGCGTCCACCGGCGTCATCGGTCAGACGCTGAATGTGGCCGTCATGGAGGAGGGAATGCCCGCCCTGTACGCCTCTGTTGAGGCCGGGGCTGCCGGCTCTGACGCAGCCGCCCACGCCATCATGACCACGGACACCGTGAAGAAGGAGCTGGCGGTGGAGACCGTCATCGGCGGCAGGACCGTCCGGATGGGGGGCATCGCCAAGGGCTCCGGCATGATCCACCCCAACATGGGCACCATGCTGTGCTTTATCACAACGGACTGCTCCATCGCTCCGGAGATGATCAAGTCCGCCCTGCTGGACACCGTCCGGGTCAGCTTCAACCGCATCAGCGTGGACGGGGACACCTCCACCAACGACACCTGCTGCGTCCTGGCCAACGGCCTGGCGGGGAATCCCACCATCAAGGAGAAGGGCCCGGACTACGACGCCTTTGTGGAGGCGCTGCAGGCCCTGTGCGTGGAGCTGGCCAAACAGATGGCGTCTGATGGAGAGGGGGCCACCCATCTCATCACCTGCACCGTCACCGGCGCCGGGAGCGAGGAGAGCGCCGAGACCATCGCTAAGTCCGTCATCGGCTCCGCCCTCACCAAGGCGGCCATCTTCGGAGCGGACGCCAACTGGGGCCGGGTGCTGTGCGCCATGGGCTACTCCGGGGAGGACTTCGACCCGGACAAGGTGGATGTGGCCTTCCAGAGCGCGGCCGGCAGCATCCGGGTGTGCGCCCAGGGCCGGGGGCTGGACTTTGACGAGGAGCTGGCCAAGAAGGTCCTGACGGAGCACGATGTGACCATCGCCATCACCATGGGGGAGGGGGACAGCAGCTGCACCTGCTGGGGCTGTGACCTGACCTATGAGTATGTGAAGATCAACGGGGATTACCGGACGTAAACCGCGGGCGCACCTGCCGAGCCATCCTCCCGGCGGCAGCCGATTTTTCAAGAAAAGAGTTGATGTGATATGTCCTCCCACG
>CALWBC010000410.1 GCA_944375755.1 uncultured Mediterraneibacter sp.
AAGGAAAGTTCGAGGCGCTGCTGGAGGATCATGACAGCATCCTGGCATATAAGAGAAGCGGCTGCGGACAGGAACTCTATGTATTCTGCAATTATTTTGAGAAAACAGTGCCGGTGCCGATGGAGATCCCGGCGGACTGCCGCTGTATCCTTTCCAATTATAATGAAGAGATAGCGGCGGAGAATCTGACGCTGAGACCCTATGAGGCGGTGATGTTTCTTAGAGAGAGTGATGCCGGCAGCTATTTCGTTCATTAACGGGAAGGTTTTTGATGGAAACTGAATTCAGGTGGGATGAGTTTTTCGATTGGGGGGACGTTCAAAAACAGGGGGCTGCATCGCCATGCTGAGCCCACTCCTTCGACTCTTCGAATGAATGTAACAAGACCGTAAAATGGTCGTGCAGAGGCACTCTCATTTTACGGTCTTTAACATTCAGAACGAAGGATTCTCATCCGTTCCTGCTCCAACGCATGGCTCACGCAGCCCCCTGTTTTTGAACTGGCGCATCCGGTCGGAAAAATACATCGCGGCTGTAGTTTCCAGCAGAAACCTTCCCGTTAATCAGCAAAATAGGCTGGAAAAGGCGGAAGTGGCGCGGCTGAAAGGTACTGAAATTTACAGTGTCTTCCGGCCGCGCCTTGTTTTCTTACAGCTGTTTATTCATTCACTTCCCCATTTGGAAGATTACGAAACCAGCCCTATTTCAATACCTTTTCTGCGGAGATGGGGATGTGGGAGGGTGACTTCGGAAGGAAATTTAGTGCATCTTGAAGTTCCGGGGGCGGACGTTAAGGCTGGCGGCGGAGTTGTCTGAGCGTAAGCGAGTTCTCCGTCGGCAGTCTTTGCGTTTAGTCCGCACCCGGAACTTTTAGCTGCACTTATTTCCCGTAGCGGAACCCGTACACATCTCCGTCTCCGCAGAAATACGTTTTGAAAATTTTCTCTGGTTTCAGTTATTTTAAGATTAGTCTGAATGAACAAAACAGCCGCACCTTTATTGACATCGGAGATGGTTGTGCATACAATAGTTGTACATACAACTATTATTTTAAAGGATGAAAGGAAGGATCATTTTATGCTTCGCCGTATTTTTTCCTATTCCGGGCAGTACAGGAAATATCTTGTTCTGGCAGCCCTCTGTATTACCTGCGAGTCGCTTTTTGAGCTTTTGATTCCGCTTATCATGGCGGATATTGTTGACATTGGCGTGGCGAATGGGGACAGGGCATACATTTTCCGGCAGGGGGGATGGATGCTTGTCTGCGCGGCGGCCGCGCTTTTGCTTGGAATCGGCAGTGCCCGGTTCTCCGCCACAGCCGGGCAGGGGCTTGGCGCCAATCTCCGGGAAGCGGAGTATGCCAGACTCCAGCAGTTTTCTTTCGCGAATGTGGATCATTTTCAGATTTCATCACTTGTGACCCGCATGACAAGTGATGTGACGAATATCCAGAACAGTATTTCCAGCGGCATGCGGCCTGCATGCAGAGGTCCGGTCATGCTGGTGGCGGCCACGGGCGTGGCGTTTTCCATTAACGGGAAGCTGGCGCTTGTATTTCTTGTGGCGCTTCCCACACTGGCAGTCTGTCTGGGGCTGATCATTAAGAATGTGCGTCCGCTCTATACGAAGATGCAGGGCGCGATCGATCTCGTGAACCGGATCATACAGGAGAATCTGACGGCAGTGCGGGTAGTGAAGGCATATGTCCGGGGACAGTACGAGATCGGGAAGTTTAATGAAGTGAATACGAACCTGCAGACCCAGTCCGAGCGGGCGTTCAAGCTTGCCATGACAAATATGGCGGCCATGCAGTTTGTCATGTACGGAACCATTATCAGTATTCTGTGGTTTGGCGGCGGGATGATTCAGGTGGGAACCATGCAGGTCGGCGAGCTGACCGGGTTTTTAAGCTATGTGCTTCAGATCCTGAATTCTCTGATGATGATTTCCAATATTTTTCTCATGCTGACCAGATCCCTTGCTTCCGGAAAGAGGATTATCGAGGTGCTGGACGAAAAGATTGATATTACGGAAGAAGAGGCGGAAGATATCCGGGTGGAGCGGGGAGAGATTGAATTCCGGCATGTGTACTTTAAATATAAGGAAGAAGCGCCGGAGTATGTGCTCTCCGATATCAGTCTTCATATCGGCGCGGGTCAGACGGTGGGCATTGTGGGTCAGACCGGTTCTGCCAAGACGACTCTGGTGCAGCTGATCCCGCGGCTTTATGATATCTCGTCCGGCGAGCTTCTGATCGATGGCGTGCCGGTGAAGAAGTATCCGCTGAAACATCTGAGGGATTCCATTGCCATGGCGCTCCAGAAAAATACACTGTTCTCCGGAAGGCGCAGGGAAAACATGCTCTGGGGCGACAAGAACGCCACACAGGAAGAAATTGAGGAAGCCTGCAGGATCGCCGGGGCGGATGAGTTCAGCGGCAGACTGGAGAAGGGGTATGACACGGAGATGGGCCAGGGCGGCGTGAATGTCTCCGGCGGGCAGAAGCAGAGGCTGTGTATTGCCCGTGCCATTTTAAAGAAACCGAAGGTACTGATTCTCGATGATTCCACCAGCGCGGTGGATAC
>CALWBC010000411.1 GCA_944375755.1 uncultured Mediterraneibacter sp.
AAGCTTTCCTACCATAAATCCGGCGATCACGCCAGAAAGCGTACAGGCAATAAGAGCGACTATAATTGCAGGAAGCAGTCCATATGACATCATTTTTACAGATATCATACCTGCGAGCGCCATTACCGCACCCACAGAAATGTCAATTCCGCCAGTAGAAATTACCATGGTCATACCCATTCCGGTAAGGATAATCGTACAGGACTGGGTGATCACATTCCAAAGTGTTCCTAAACTGAAAAAGTTCGGTGTAATAATCAGGTTCAAAATAACCATAATCGCCAGCAAAATAGCGGCACTGTATCTTCTGAGAGTCTCCATCTGGTCTACTCTCGATGCTTTAGAGCCTGCCATAAATCTATTCCCCCTTTTCTGCAAAAGCTTTTCCGGCACTTGCAATTGCTCCCATGATATTATCCTGATTGATCTCATCATCGATCAGTTCTGTCAGCTTCACACCTTCACGCATAACCACTACCCGGTCACAATTACGCTGCAGTTCTGCGATTTCTGAAGAAATCATCAATACGCTGATGCCGCTTGCAGCTAATTCCTGGATCAATTCTTCGATCTCAGCTTTCGCGCCCACATCAATACCACGGGTAGGCTCATCCATGATCACCAGCTTCGGATTCATGCAAAGCCATCTGGCCAGCAACACCTTCTGCTGATTACCACCGCTTAAGTTTCGGATAGCCTGATTGGGCGATGGGGTTTTAATTTTCAGTCGATTAATATACTGATTTACAACTTTGTCCTGTTCTTTTTTATTTACAACTCCAAACTTACTGATTTTCGGCAGGAGTGCAATCGTCATATTTTCTTTTACAGAAAGATGCGGAATAATACCTTCTACCTTTCTGTCTTCTGTACAAAATCCCATTCCTACTTTGATAGCGTCACTGGGAGCTTTAAAATGCTTTTCTTCTCCCATCCAGAAAATCTCGCCTTTATCAGGCTGTGTAGCTCCAAAAAGAACTTTCGCCAGTTCTGTACGGCCGCTTCCCAAAAGCCCCGCCAGTCCCAGAACTTCACCCTCTTTGATATCTATGCCAATACCGTTTAAGCGAACTCCCTGATGGATATTTTTCATGGAAGCTACTTCTTTCTTGCCATCAAACTTATATCCGGATTTTGTACGTTCCAACTGTTTGGCTTCTTTTCCGATCATATAAGAAATCAGTTTTAACTGATCCAGTTCTTCAATTCCAAGGCTTCCGGAAAGTTCGCCATCTTTAAGAATCGTTACTTTTTCGCAGATTTCAAAAATTTCATCCAGTCTGTGACTGATAAAGATCACTGCAATATTTTTTTCTTTCAATTTGCGAATAACATCAAACAATACCGCAACTTCTTTTTTATCCAAAGAAGAGGTGGGCTCATCCATAATTACCAGTTTTGCATTAATGGAAATTGCACGCCCGATAGCAACCATCTGCTGCACTGCTGTACCATATTCTTTCAATGGTCTTGTTACATCAATATGTATTCCCATATCTTTCAGGACCGCATCGGCATCCTGGATCATTTTCTTACGATCCACCGTACCAAAACTGGTTCGGGGTTCTCTTCCCAGATACATATTCTCATAGACAGTCTGGAAAGGTACCAGATTCAGTTCCTGATATATCGTACTGATTCCTTCTTTCTGCGCCTCAATGGCTGTCTTTGGATTAATCGATTTACCGTCAAATAAAATAGTACCTTCATCTTTCTGATAGATTCCGGTCAATGTTTTGATCAAAGTGGATTTTCCAGCTCCGTTTTCTCCCATGAGCGCATGAATCTCCCCTTTGTTTACCACAAAATCCACGCCCTTTAATGCGCGAACGCCGGGAAAGGTTTTTACAATTCCCTTCATCTCCAATAATACTTCTTTGCCCATATTATTCACCTCAAGCTTAGCCGGAAAAAGGCCTTTTCTATCCCTTTTTCATCTTGTTATATACACAAATCGGCCATTCTTGTCATAAACTCACGTATTCCAAGAATGGCCGGATAAATCGTTTAGTGACAAATTCCTGCTGTCAATTATCTGTCTCAGTCATCGTGTTCTGTCTATGTATTGTTACAGCAATCCCATGTCTTTTATTATTCAAATTAGAAACCTAAAGATACATCTGCATTGTTGATGTCGTACAGGGTATCTTCGTTGATCATTTCTGTCGGAACCTCTTCTCCAGCCTCTAATTTAGCAATGGTGTCAAAGGAGATTGGTCCAAACAATGGAGAACAAGAGCAGGAGCAAAGCTGCTCGCCAGCCAGGATTGCTTCCATAGCTGCTGCAGGTCCGTCAATACCGCCTACCAGGATATCTTCACCCGGTACATAACCTGCTGCCTTGATAGCTTCAATTGCACCCAGAGCCATATCATCGTTATGAGCAAATACCATGTCAATGTCATCGCCCTGTGCCTGCAGGATATTTTCCATTACAGACTGTCCTTCTGCCATTGTATAGTTAGCCACCTGATCTGCTACAACTACGATGTCTGTTCCTTCGATGGCGTCCATAAATCCTTTCTGTCTGTCATTGGTAGAAGTTGCGCCCTGTGTACCTTCCAGGATGACACAGTTTCCTTTTCCACCGGTTGCTTCAATAAATTTATTTGCTACCTGCTCTGCCTCCCATACGAAGTCAGACATAATAGCGGTTGTATAATCTTCACCTGCAGTACCGTTAATTCCACGGTCAACCAGGATTACAGGAATTCCTGCATCCATAGCGCTCTTCAATGCGGTCTGCAGACCATCTTCTTCCTGAGGAGCCACTACAAGGTAATCCACACCCTGAGCAACCATATCTTCAATATCAGATGCCTGTTTTGCAATATCTCCGCCTGCATCAGCAAATACCAGTTCTACACCGTTCGCATCTGCAGTTTCCTGCATACTTTCTGTCTCGGCAATTCTCCAGCTGTTCATATTGTCACACTGTGAGAAACCTACTCTTAAGCCTTCCAGGATAGACAGATCCACATCGGACTCTGCTGCATCAGTATCTGCAGTTGTTTCATCCTCAGCCGGAGCTTCTGTCTCCTCTGCAGCTTCGGTTTCCTCAGCCGGAGCCTCTG